>CBFHJN010000316.1:0-2908 GCA_965655805.1 Flavobacteriaceae bacterium | reverse complement strand
AATACCATTTTTTGATTTACTGTTTCCCAAAACTGCATTAAATCATCTATGTTTCTAGTGACCAAGCTGTTTGGTTTTATGATTGCTGGTAATTCTTCAAAATAAAGCTTATCAATAAAAGCATGCGACATGGCAAAAGCATCGTTTAGGACTAGTACGCCCTCTCGTTGTATCATACGTGCAAAGGCTATACCACTGTGTTCTGCCCAGTGCCTGTCATTTGATTCTTCTGTTGGGTTATTGCGTAGAAACAGGACATCAAGATCTTTACTTGTAATAACTTTTGGTTTGCGGCTGTCATCCTTTACTTGCGTCCAAAATTCTTGTACAGTTTGATATTCCAATTTTTTTTTTACCTTTTTACAGCGCAGACTCATTGGTGCATTGTGGTGAAAAATAAAATCTCCTACTCCCATTACATACAGGGTGTGGCCTCTTTCGTGGGCTTTTTTCATTAAAACTACGGACGTACCAACAGGTTCACTGCTAATATGGCTAATTACAAAACATATTTTCATGGTTATATCATTTTTGAGATGGGCAAGCCCTTTTTAATTGCGTTTATTTTTTTGTGGAATTTTTTATGCTCTAAATATCGTGGGGTAATTTTTGGAGGAATTACAAGGCCACGATCGGATAGGTCTTGAATAACATTTACATGTTTTAGGGCAAACTTACCTTGGAGTAAGGGTGTTAGTTTACCACCTTGTTGCAGATAGTCTCTTAAGCGTACCAGACCTTTTAAATAGATGATGTCCTTTAGAAACCCACCACCTTGAAACATTCTTGAGGTAATATTAAAAGCTCTTTCTTTTGAAAAGTCGTATTTGGAATACAGTTTAAAAAACATTTCATGAAAATTAGCACCATCCATTAAGGCAGCTCCAGCAAGAACACGTCCTGCGAGAAGGCGAAGTCTGTTTCCTGAAAGTCCATTACACAAATACTCGCTTAAAACGGCAATACCCTCTTGCAAGGCATCATAGTTTGCCAGTCCGGACGCCATTTGTGTTAAGGGTTGTTGCTGACCATTATAGTAAGTAAGTGCATGGGTACCAATTTCGTGTTGTATAAGGGCTTTTGCGTCTTTTTTATTCATGGTATAATCTGAAGGTAAATATAATTCGCCTTTGGAAACCATCATCACGTTGACATCATCTCTGATATGAATTTTACACCCAAATTTGTTGTCTTGACTTTTAAAATAATCAAACTCTTTTTTTGCTAGATTGCTGAAGGCTTTAATATCCATGTGATCTTGCTTTTCATATTCATGATTTTCGCTAATGTTTTGAAGTATAAGTTCTGCTTCGGTTAAAACATCTTTATCTAAACCTTTGTACAGCCGAATACTGCTGTAAAAAAAGTTTTGAGACCCACGTTCTTTTAGCATAGTAAGCTCATGATCAATTTCTTCTCGTTTTTCATCAAATAAGTACGAAATAGCTGGATCATCAATTTCATCTACTTTTAGGTTGTAAAGTTTCCGTTTTAATATATCAGGATCAACAGGAAGCAATCTATAATGATACCGATCTAATTTCTTGAAACCTGATGTAAAAAATTGACTTCTTAAAGCTTGAATATTTACTGGTGCTACTAACAATAAAAACTGGTAGCTGTTTTCAATGGCTGTAAGTTGTTTGTCAATTTTAAAAACTTCGTCATGTATTGTTCGTTTCCCTAAAGCATTATAATTGGCTAAAGAGCTGGTGGTTTGAACCCTAATAAACTCAAATACGGATTTTTGAATAGCCTTAATGAATTGCGATTTAAATTCTCTAAAATAAACGGGGTAAATATGGCCTTCCTTATCACGATATATTGGTGGCACCTCTAACCCTATTAATGTTGCACCACGATTTCTTAAATCATCAATAACTAACAACGACTCTCGACTTTCCGATTGCCGTTGTTTAGATTGTTTTATTTGGGCACTTAATTGCACATTGTATTCTCTGGATGTTATTTTAAGAAGTTCATCTTTAAGAACATTTAGAGATACGGGCAGTTTGTGTGAAGGGCCTTTGATGATAAATTCTGTACTTTGCTCTGGACCAGTAAAAATTTCAACCATAATAAAAGAGCCAAATTTGGCCGCCATTAATGAGGTTAAGTCTTGAATAAATTTTTTATAGTATTTAAAATTTTGTGTTCCAATTATAAGATAAGATGCGCTTCCTCTTACCAATCTTTCAGTGATATTTTCATCAGGTTTTTTTCGGTAAATAAGTAGAGACGGTACATCGTGCTCTAAAAAGAGATAGCCATTATAAGGTAAGACGCTTACAGTTCTACCTCCTTCCGTTAGTTTTGGGATGAGCTTTTCTACTTCTGGACCTGGACTATCATGGGTTGTAATGGTGGCCATTTATTTAATTTTAGTTGTATTTTATGTGATTGTGCAAACTGTAATGTACTACGGTTAGCTTGGTTTTATTTGCTAGATGCATATTTGTTTTAACTCTAATGACATTAATAGTATAGCTAACGAGTACAACTCCCTTGTTTTGGATGGTTAACTTCATTACGTTCATTTTATTCATGCATTAATATTTTTTTATTGGTATTCATGATGTGCTTCGCAGTTGCCTTGATGCGGATCCTTCGCTTTGCTCTGGACAGGCTACCCAAAAAATCAAAACCATTTAAAGGAAATATTCGTGCGTTAATATTTTTTATTTGAACTCATGATGTGCTTCGCAGTTCACTGCGTGACGTTCGCTTTTTTCTTTACGTTTTTTTGGATGGCTAAATATACTTGCCTCGTAATTCCCTTGCTTTGGAAGGTTTAGATTGTTTTGTAGCTCACTATTTCTGAAAATGGTTGAGGAAAAGTGCTAAATGTTTTTGTACTATTAATTATACTTCGTTCATATGATTCTTGCATTAATATTTTTTTATTGGT
>CBFHJN010000315.1:0-2921 GCA_965655805.1 Flavobacteriaceae bacterium | reverse complement strand
GTGTTAAATCTTTGTAATTCATAGTATAGTACGTTACTTTTATGGTTTATAAATTCTTAATCGTAAATAGCTATGAAAAATTTTTACACAAAATTGGGAATAACATTGGTTTTAACCCTTGTTTTTTCAATTTCAAGTTTTGCTCAAAATCGGAATTCGATTTGGCAAAAAGTTAATAAAAATGATATCCGAACTACTAAATTGGCGGAACGAACAACTGTTCCCGTTAAGGCTGAATATTTTCAATTGGATTTAAACCAATTAAAACAACAATTAAGTCAGGCGCCAGATAGAAATGAGTTTTCAGGTCAATCAAATTTAATTATTAATTTCCCAAATGCTCAAGGTGAATTGGAAAATTACCGTATTAAAGAAGCTTCCATCTTAGCGCCTGAATTACAAATTCAAGTTCCTAATATTCGATCCTATATTGGAGTTA
The DNA here is from genome assembly GCA_965655805.1 of Flavobacteriaceae bacterium. Taxonomy (GTDB): domain Bacteria; phylum Bacteroidota; class Bacteroidia; order Flavobacteriales; family Flavobacteriaceae; genus Algorimicrobium. The sequence continues at coordinate 2,482 of CBFHJN010000315.1, read as the reverse complement.
GTACTACAAATCCTTCTGATGTCATTCGCTTTAGTGTAACACCTAAAGGTTTGCATACTATGACACTATCTTCTGAAAAGGGCACACAATATATTGATCCGTATACAGAAGATTCAAATATTTATTTAACGTATTTAAGAAGTGATTTATCGCAAGAAAATAGAAATTTTGACTGTGGAGTTGAGGACGAAGGATTACAAGAAGATATAGTAACAGAAGATGCTTCATTTTTAAGAAATGCTAATGATGGCCAAATACGAAATTTTAGATTGGCTTTAGCATGTACAGTTGAATATTCAGAATTTCACTGGCTTGCAGCCGGTTTAACAGCAGCCGATACTGAAGCTGCTAAAAAGAATGCCGTATTGGCTGCGATGGTTGTTACAATGACACGTGTAAATGCTTTGTATGAAAGAGAATTGTCTCTAAATATGACAATAGTTGCTGACAATTTAGATGTCATATTTATTAATGGTGATATTTATACAAATGACAGTGGCAGCGCAATGTTGAACCAAAATCAAACGGTATTAACCAATTTTATTGGGTCTTCAAATTATGATATAGGCCACGTATTTAGTACAGGTGGAGGTGGTGTAGCCATTCTACAATCACCATGTACCGCAACAAACAAAGCTAAAGGGGTAACTGGATTACCAAATCCAGTAGGTGATATTTTCGATTATGAGTATGTTGCTCATGAAATGGGTCATCAATATGGAGCACCTCATACTTGGAATGGTGATGCTGGTGGTTGTACGCCTGGACAAAGATCACCTTCTAATGCTTATGAGCCAGGTAGTGGTAGCACTATTATGGGTTATGCTGGTCTTTGCACAGGTCAAAATGTTCAAGGATTTACAGATATTTATTTTCACCAAAAAAGTTTACAAATGATTTGGGCTAATATTACCACTGGTAGCAGTACATGTGCACAACAAACAGCTACTGGCAATTCGGCACCAACAGCAGATGCAGGTGCTAATTATACCATTCCAATTTCCACGCCATATAAATTAACAGCATCTTCTACAGATGCTGATGGAACAAGTGCACATACATATACTTGGGAACAGTATGATTTAGGACCAGCTGGTGTACCAACAGAAACAACTGCAACAGGTCCTCTAGTACGTTCAATTACAGGAACAACAAACCCAGAAAGATATATTCCTAATATTCCAGATTTATTACAACAAGGAGGCTCAACAACATGGGAGCGTTTAGTTTCTGTGGCACGACCAATCAATTTTAGAGTAACAGTAAGAGATAATGACGCACGAGGTGGTCAAACCGCCACAGATATTATGACGGCTAATACCGTAAGTACTGCAGGTCCATTTTTAGTTACGTCGCAAAATATGCCAGGCGTTAGTTGGACAGATGGAGCGACTGAAACAATTACTTGGGATGTTGCTGGAACAACTGGAAATGGTGTAAATACAGCCAATGTAAATATTTTGCTATCTACAGATGGAGGCTTAACATTTGATACGGTTTTAGCTTCTAACGTTGCTAATAATGGTAGTTATGATGTTGTTGTTCCAAGCATTGTAGCGCCTTATTGCCGAATTATGGTAGAGGCTGTTGGAAATATTTTCTTTAATATTAATACGACTGATTTTGCAATTGGTACAACCGTTGTAGAAACTTGTAATGATTATCAGTCTGGGAATATAGCTTTAGCTATTCCAGATGGACAAGACGTAACAGGTCAGAGTCCTGGATCACCTGTTTTTAGCAGTATAGTAGTAACTGAAGATGTAATACTTGATAATAATATTAAGTTTAATGTGGATATCTCGCATCCTTCAACAGGAGAATTCCTTATCCAACTGCAGCATCCCGATGTACAAACAAATAATGCTTTTGTTAATGTGTACGTAGGTAACTGTCCAGGACAAACGAATTTAGATATTACGTTTGCCACAGGTGCTCCAGCCATTGTATGTGGATCGCCAATTTTTGGTGAATATGCACCCGCAAACTCACTGGACATCTTTAATGGCTTAAGTTCAGCTGGAACATGGAGAGTGGCAGTAGTGGACTACTTTTTAGGAAATACAGGAACTTTGAATGACTGGAGTATTGAAATCTGTACAACCTCATTAGGTACAGATGACTTTGAAAGTTTAGATGATTTATCTGTATATCCAAACCCTAACAATGGAGAGTTTAATGTGAAATTTAATGCCACATCAAATGCAGATGTTAATATTGAAGTATTTGATATTAGAGGAAGAAAAGTGTTTAACAACTCATACCAAAATACAGGTGTATTTAATGAATCTATTAAGTTAGATAACGTACAATCTGGAATGTATTTATTAAATATTACAGAAGGTGATCGTAAAGTAACCAAGAAAATTATTATTAATTAATTTGTGTTAATTATAAATTTAAAAGCCCCTTTTTAAGGGGCTTTTTTTTGTTATATTCGGTAATATATTTAATTATGAATTTATCCTATTGGGAAATTAAG
>CBFHJN010000314.1:0-2951 GCA_965655805.1 Flavobacteriaceae bacterium | reverse complement strand
TATTTATTCTCTTAGATCCGATAGAAATGGTATTTACAACAACCTATCAAAATCATTGGGAGGAAATGGATCTGATAAAGGGGTATCAATTATTCTAGGTAAAGAAAATCAAATTCTTGTTTTAGGAACAACTCTGTCATTTGGGGCAGATTATTCAGATATGGTAATATACGATATTGACTTATTATTAGGCTATACTAAGACAGATGATAAAAAAATTCATTTTGATACTCTCGAAACCGTTCCTTCCACTATTACCGAATTGAAAGAAGCAAGTGACATTAAATTATTCCCAAACCCCGTGTATAATAACAAGTTATTTATCAAAGCACCCTCAAAAATCAAAGAATTTAAAATATATTCTTTGTCTGGTCAAAAACTTATGGAAGGTAAGGTTAATAACAATAATGGCCGTGTTCCAATTGAAATACTTTCACCTGGCATGTATTCTTTCATTGGAATTGGTGAATTTGGAAATAGAACAAAAACTTTCTTCATAAAGCAATGAATATTCCCACGAGGATTTATTTCCTCTTACTTTTTGCACTTTGCGTTTTCCTTGCCTTTAACAGACATAGTAAATCAACATATGGAGATTATCATAGTGTAATTTGGTCGGATAAAGCAGGTTACTACATGTACCTGCCGTCAATTTTTATAAGCAATTTAAACACACATGACTTCGATAAAACAATCATCAGTTCTACCGGAAATGGATTTAAAATTGAAGATGAAAAGTTTAAAACAAAATATTTTATTGGCGTTGCAATTCTTCAGCTTCCTTTTTTCCTTCTTACACTTTTAATATGCCAGGTTTTAAGCATCCCTTTAAACTTTGGTTACAGCCCTCCTTTTCACTTTGCTATTATGTTATCCAGCGTTTGTTACGCATTAATAGGGCTAATTTTATCATTTAAATTGTTACAAAATCTCCGTGTAAAAAGATATCCAATTTTACTTGTAACAGCAATATTTGGCGGAACCAACCTATACTATTTTGTAATCGACCAAAGTGGCATGTCACATGGTTACTCTTTCTTTCTATTCAGTGTTTATTTATATTATCTAAATTCTTTTTTCATTGAAAAGAAAAAATATAAATTGAACATTCTAATTGTTGTATACGCTTTAATATGCCTTGTTCGCCCTACAAACTGTTTAATTGTGTTTATGGTTCCTTTCTTTCTTGGTTTGCACAATGAAAGTTTAAAAACCTTTTTGTCTGAATTTTCATTAAAAAAAATATTTCTAGGGTTATTTTTCTCAATACTACTGATTACTCCACAGATTATATATTGGAAGTATCTAACGAATTCTTTTTTTATTTATCCATATGTCGGTGAAGGTTTTACCAAGTTATTTGAGCCTGAAATTTTAAAAACTTTATTCAGCCCAAAAAACGGTTGGCTAATTCATAATCCTATTGCTATACTCGCCATTGTAGCTTTATGTTCGCTTACTATCAGGAAGGGAACTAGGTACTTCTCGTGGGTTTTATTTTTACTTGTTTTAATAACTTATGTATTTGCTTCATGGTGGCAATGGCATTTTGGTTGTTCTTTTGGACACAGAGGCTATATTGAATATTATGCGATTTTAATAATTCCACTCTCAATTTGGTTCAATGGTTTAAAGAAAAAAAAGCGAATATTTTTTACCTGCTTAATGTTGTTATTATGTATTCTAAACCTCAAAATGACCTATTCCATTGACAATTGTTGGTACTACGGCGACTGGGATTATAACAAGTACTTGGAAATTTTATCTGGACCTACACTTTAAAATCAGTATTCCGGCCTATCCAAATACTGCTCGACCTCTGGAGCTTCGGGGTTTTCAAAAAGGGTAAATAAATAGGCTTCCTTGGTCATGGCATCCCAATGAATGATCTTTAATCTATACTGCTGGGTTTGATGTCTATTGAGTTGAACTCCAGCAAACAGCATTAGGTAGACTGGAATTGCAACCCAAACTTTACTTTTTACAACTGCTTCAATCAAAAAGGCAATAGCAAGAGCATTTAGCGCGTACGTATCAATCATTGGCCTGGACCCAAAGCTACCTCCATACCACCAACACCACCAAGAGAAAATCACGTAAACATTGAACACAAAAAACAAGGAAAATGGTAGAAAAAGCTCACGTTGGTTTTTGTACAAAAAATACACTCCAGGGAAAATAAGCAACATCAATGGTGTGTAAACAAAAAAACCTTTTTGAAAACCAAACAAGCCCTTCCATATTTCAGGCGATAAAAAATTAAACCCTTCTTCCCCATAGGAAAAGAACAACCAGCTTCCTGTTTGGGATTTCCAGTAAACTAATTGAGGTATCCAAACCAACGCCGCACATAGTAACGCTAAAACCAAGGGTTTCCAATTTGACGTTAGAATAGTTAACAGCTCAGCCCTATTTAACACTATCGGAACTAACAAAATCAATAGGTTAGTAGGCCTGATTAAAGAAATAAACCCAACCAATAGTCCAAATATAAACCACCATTTATAACTTGAATAATTAATGGACCTCTTAAGTGTATGAAATAAGAAAACGGATATTAATGAAAAACTGAATACATGACTCATAAACACTTCCTCAATACTGTAATACCAGAGGTTAGTACCCAAAGCCACTAGTAAAAGCGTTATTGCCGTTGCTTTGTCGCTAACATAACTCCTCAATAAACGCTTTAAAAAGCACAATCCAAGTAATAAGTAAAAAAGTGCCGATACAATCATTGAAACTTTGAACGGGGCTTCAAATCCCGTGGCGGCATCATAACTTAATAGGTGCGCCACAAGAAAAAAGGGGGCGCTCAATATCGCCAAGCCGCTTGTCATTTTTATCAGCTTAAAATCAGAAAAATCACTGTACCAGTAATTGGCAGAACGCTCTGGTGTTTGTTCTATAAAACCCAAACTGAGATCGCCTTCAATAAAGTATGCAGGTAG
>CBFHJN010000313.1:0-2991 GCA_965655805.1 Flavobacteriaceae bacterium | reverse complement strand
AGAAGGTAGTAATACTTTGAAGTCTCATTTTTTGATTGATTTTCAATGAAGAAACAAAGGTGAGATTATTTAATTTCTCAAAATTGTATAAAATTAACATTAGGAAATTTTCTTCAAAATTTTTGAAGGTGTCGTGTGGTAAATTCGTTTGAAGTTTGTGATAAAATGGCTTTGGTCGTAAAAACCACATGTATAACAAATTTCTGTCATTGAAAGTTTGTTTAAAACGATTAGGTTAAAAGCTTGATTGACTTTAATTAGTCTTATATAATTTCCTAAACTCGTTCCAAAATATCTACTAAATTCTCTTGATAAATGTACAGGATGTAAACCTAAAATGGAACTTAAATTTTTTAAAGAATAATCAATTTGTTCTTCCAAGAGTAGTTCTTGAAGCTTTTTTGCCCAAATAGGATTTTTAGAGTTTTTTTCTTTTGTTTCCTTTAATGTACTAAATATTTCAATCAATAATGTGTCTATGCTTAAATTTGAATATTGGTCGTTTATTTTAGATTCAACGAATATTTTGTTCATTGAATTTTTTATTAAAGGATTTTTCAGATTAATACTTCCTTCAAAATCTTTTATTTGAATATCAAAATTTGAAAACCAATTCTCATTTAATTCAATGTGAAAACCTCTTGTAAATTCCGGCGGTTTTATATTGTAGTGGGCATCTTGCCAATTATGAAATAACAAGATTCCCGGTTCTAAATAGTAGGATTCTTTTTTGTTCGATTCAAATAGTTTACCTTGAAGCAGATATGTAAAATAGGGGTTTTCGTGAAAATGCCAATCAACTTTATTGTGTGTGTATTCTGTATCGGTAATGATTAAATTTTCTAAAGCTGTTTTTTGGTAATGTGTCCCGTAAAATTCTCCTGTTTTTAGTTTATTCATTATTTTTTCAGCTTGTTGCCAACGGTTTGGCGATGATTCCGTTACTTGGTTTAGCACGTAATTTAGCAAATACAAACCGAATAGAAAATCCGCGAGACTCGAGCACGCAGTGCGAACTGTGCGTAGCAAATTTTCGTTAGTAGGCTAATACTAGAATTGGATTACATAAGTTGTTGCCATTTCTTTGTTTTTTTTTCAGAATTCAAATTGTCTAGTTAAATCCCGTTTTCAGATTATTAGCGTTTGAGTAAATTCCGCCAGCGTTATATTCCGCTTTATTTTTCAATTCCGTTTGAGAGGACAATTCCGAAACTTGCTTTATTCCACGCACAATTCGATTCTAATTATGAATTCAAATAATATTTGTAACAAACTCAATACTTTTTCGTCTTATAATTACACTTAAATACTTTACTATATGCGCAATTTTCTAAAATTATTCAAAGAAAAATTTATTCAATTTTATAAGTGCGAATTAAAATCCTTTAATAAAATACTTGGAATTAAATAAATAATTACGATATAATTCTTATTTCACGCCTAAGTTAGCAATTCCGCATTCGCTAAAGTTTTTCAATTCCTATTTCCACAATCTTGCTAAAAAATCCGCTGTATTTTTTTATTCATAATTTTGGTGAAGTTTCAGCATTTTCTTGTCAAAAAGCGATTTTTAACCTGTAGTTTTTGGATTTTGAGTGCGTCTCGTTAACGAATGGAAATGATTTCATGTATGAAACGGATCGTGCAAATAAACGCTTACTTTTCAGATTTAACACGAGCCGATTTTTTTATTTTTATGTTTAATTTTCTTTAAAAATATAACCATATAAAAAATTTGACGTAAATTGTAAACATACAAAAACCTCTTGTAAAGCCTACAATAGCTGTGTTTTATACGCGTTATTTCGCATACTGCTTTTCACGTTCAACTTGGTTTTCCAATGTTTGTTATTTAGTTCGGGTCTAAGCGTTGGCAAGACATACGCTTTTGCAATTTTTGGCGTAGCGGTTGCTGTAGCTAATTACGAATGTGTATGGCTTTAAAGGTTGGTATTTCCTTTATTCAACATGTCTTTAACCAGTCCGAAAATCATATTTTTCAAATCTTTTTTAAATTCTTTCTAGTAATTTTTTACTCTTAAAATAAATGCAATCCCGTATTCTAAAGATAATTTTAAGAGAATCTAAAGATATATTTAAGCAACAGACTTTCAATAAAAAAGGCGCATCTTTTATAAGTTACGCCTTTTAAAGTGGGCTTAAAGTGCCTAATTCCAACCACCTCCAAGTGCTTGATACAATTTCACATTGGCAAGCAATTGGTCGCGTTTGGTTTCTATAATTTCAATTCTAGAATCTAATGCTTCCCGTTGAGTTAGTAATACCTCGGTGTATTCTGCTCTTGCAGATTTAAAAAGTAATAAAGACAAGTCAATAGATTCTGTTAATGCCTGAACCTGCTCTTCTTTAAGTTGAAAGCTTTTATTTAATTTATCAGCATTAGATAATTGATTTGATACTTCCATATAAGCGTTTAAAATAGTACGTTCATACTCAAAAACCGCTTGCAATTGCTGATTATTTGCGGTATTGTATTCCGCTTTAATGGCATTTCTATTGATTAATGGCGACACCACATCACCAACCAATGAATACAACAACGATTCTGGTGTGCTAGTTAAAAATTTAGGATTAAAAGCCTCTAAACCGAAACCAGCATTTATACCAAATGATGGATAAAAATTTGCCCTTGCAATTTTAACGTTCAGCTTTGAAGCTTCGAGTTCTAATTCGGCTTGCCTAATATCTGTGCGGTTTGCTAAAAGTTGTGAAGGAACACCTATAGTCAGTGAATCTAAAGTTGTTTCCATAAAACCATCAGAATTACGTGCAATAGGTTGCGAATACCTTCCAACGAGAAAATTAATTAGGTTCTCAGTTTCTACAATTTTTTGTTCTATCAGAAACTTATTGCTTTGGTTTTTAAACACATCTGCATCAAAACGTCTTACAGCTAATTGCGTGGTACGTGCTGCTTCCTTTTGCAGTTTTACCATTTGAAGTGCACTTTGTTGTAACTCTAAATTCTGC
>CBFHJN010000312.1:0-3005 GCA_965655805.1 Flavobacteriaceae bacterium | reverse complement strand
TAAATTACTATGGATAACCCAAGAAATGAAAAAGAAATTTTAGAAAACATAAAAAAACAACGAGATAAAATAAACAAACTTGGTAAAAAAATTGGTAAGGTTGAATCTTGGAATGACGAATCTTTTTTAAGTGATATGAACTATCGTATAGAAAAGTTATATAAAGGTATTGAATTAGCTAGGATGTATTATAAATCCAAGAAATAGGTAAAAGCGTTGGCAAATGAACGCTAACGGTTTGAATAAACGCAGTAATATGACAACAAAAGAAAAAATAATGGGATTAAGTAAAAATTGGAGCTTAACACACGAAGAACGGACAGAAGAATTATTGCGTTTATTTAGTGTTAGCAAACGTTTTAACTTACCTAATTTTGCAACGGGTGTAATAGTTGGTTTAGTCTTAGCATTAATTATAATTCATATTAGATTGTAATGTTTGCTAACGGCTTGGCTATGTGCCGTTGTGAGGCACGAGCAATGGACATATAGCCGTTGTTATGTACTGGCACGGTGATTTACCACTAAACTTAATTAAATGAACGAAACTAATAATTTTTAAAAATGAGCGATAGCAAATATGCTTTTGAAAAAAGCAAAATAATACAAGGTTGTGCTTTAGAGAAACTACAATTGATACCTGACAATAGTATTGATTATGTATGCTCTGATTTGCCTTATGGTAAGACTAAGAATAAGTGGGATGTAATTATTGACCCTGATAAACTTTGGGAGCAGGTTTGGAGAATAACTAAACCTAATGCAGCAATTAAGTTTTTTGGACAAGATAAATTTACCGCTATGATGATGTTAAGTACCAAGTGGCATAGGTATAATCTAATTTGGGATATTGGAGATAGAGGTAGTGGGTTTTTGAATGCTAAAAGAATGCCATTGAGAAACCATGAGGATATGATGGTGTTTTATAAAAAACTTCCAACCTACAACCCACAATTAAAAGAAGGCAAGCCATTACACGGCATGGGTTCTAAATTTAAAAATGGTAAATTAGCTAATAATAACTATGGTGAGTTTGATTCGAGTAAAAACCCAAGCGCAAATAGGGCTGGGGATAAAATGAAGCAACCGAAAAGTATTTGGAGGTATAATAAACCACATCCAGCAATATATCCTACTGAAAAACCAGTTGCTTTGATTGAGGAAAGTGTAATGACTTACAGTAACGAGGGCGAAACAGTACTTGATTTATGCAGTGGTAGTGGTACTCTTGCAGAAGCGTGTATAAACACTAACCGAGACTTTATAATTATTGATAAAAACCCAATTGCCTACGAAATAGGCAAAGAGAGGGTGGGGAAAATTTTTAAAAATTATGGGCTTGACCTACAACCTTTATTAAATGAACGGATGTAGTGCTTGTACATAACGGTTGGGTGTATGAAACGTAACCCAACTACAAACTTTAATATTAACCACTAAACTATAATAGGTTATGTTTTATACACCTTGTTATATGCAGTGCGGATTTAATCTACAAATTTTGATACGTGAGATGAACCTTTTTGTTTTATTTTTGTGGTTGGAAAATTAAAATTTGAATATTTATATATAGAATATATAAAACTATTTATCATTATGGAATTAAGAAAATTTATAGCAACTACTATACTTGAATATTTGAATGAACAACAAGAAATTGAAACCAACTTAAATGATAACTTTAAAAAATGGTTTGGAAATAGCAAGGTTGTGGATAAACAAGGAAAACCAATTGTTGTTTATCATGGTACTGATGTGGATTTTGATGTTTTTGATAAAAATAAAATAGGTAATAGACATTGGCAAAGTAAATCAGATGCATATGGTGGTGGGATATTTTTCACTGATAAGAAAAACAAGGCATCATCTGGAGGAATTATAAAAGAAGTATATTTAAAAATAGAAAACCCATTATTTAGAGAGTTAGGTGATAACTATGGTTATGAATCAGATTATTATTCTGCAACGGATATGTATGATAATAATTCTACATCATTTTTACAGGGTGCTAAAGAAAACAGAAATGATGGGATTATTATAAAAACACCAAGAGGTAGTTTATATATTGTTTTTGAACCAAACCAAATAAAATCAGTTGAAAATGATGGTACTTGGGATATTGGAGATGATAATATTTTTTCTTAAATTTATGAGAGGGAAGAAAAATAAAACAAAAAGATTATAACCACTAAACTTAATACGAAGCGATAACGTAGCATTGCATATAACGGTAAATGTAAGTACAGGTTTTTAACGGAATTGAAATACAAATGAAAAATACATTAAAAGAGTTTTATAAAATAGCACAGATAATGAGCTATGAAGATTGGAGAAAAGAAATAAGTTATAGGCTGACTGGTAAGTTTGAAAGAATAACCAATAAGGAAATAGTTAAAAAATTGGATTTACATATTGTTAGTAACTGCGATTATTGCGATAAGGAAACAGATAAACTTATAGATGAAAACGGCTTTAATTATTGTGAAGATTGCTATATGAGATGAGTTGTTATTAACGTTGAAAGTAAACGCTTTTTTAATTGCGTTTAATTATGTGTTATGTTTGTTAAATTTTAAATAAAAAATTATGAAAGCTGGATTAGATTTTAAATTACCTTTTGGTAAATACAAAGGATTGACTATAAAAAAAATAATTATTGATTTGCCAGAAGAATATGGGGATGAAAGTATTGTTAATATGGCTAAATTAAGGTTTTGTGTATGGCACGTTGCCACTCACAGACCCAAGTAAAAGAGGAAATAATTAAATAACCACACATAGTTTCAAAATGGCTGACAGGCTATGTGCTATATACTGTGTTAGCCACCGTTTTTATTATGATTTATGACCATACAGATAACCACCCAACGGTAAATATCTTAAAAAGAAAAGGTTGGAAAATATTTGAAGTAACATCTTCTAGGCATAAAAACGAATGGGGTGGTTGGTGGATAGATACGGCTATTGCTTACGACACAGAACATAGAGAAAGCCACAAAGCCATT
>CBFHJN010000311.1:0-3017 GCA_965655805.1 Flavobacteriaceae bacterium | reverse complement strand
CTGGTTCAGATTTATCTAGAGCAGTAAACTAATCAACGCTTAAATTATATTTATAAAAGGTCTTCAGAAATGAAGACCTTTTTTAGTTATTAATATTAGGAAGTGTTTGATTTTAATTAAAAAAATATTAGATTTATAAGAGAAAATCTATCACTATATGATTTCAATACAACCAAAAAAAGGAAATTTGCTTATTGCGGAACCCTCCATAATTGGTGATGTTTCATTCAACCGTTCTATTATTCTACTAGCCGATCACACAGATGAAGGCTCTATTGGTTTTATATTAAATAAGCCTTTAGAGTATACTATCAGTGATTTAATTCCAGAATTAGATGCGAGTTTCAAGGTTTACAATGGTGGACCTGTTGAGCAAGACAACCTCTATTTTATTCATAAAATTCCAGACCTCATTCCTAATAGTGTGGAGATTTCTTTAGGCATTTATTGGGGAGGCGACTTTAATAAAGTAGCTGAATTAATTGCCAAAAACCAAATTAACGAGAAAAACATTCGCTTTTTTCTAGGTTATTCTGGCTGGGAATCCAATCAATTAAACGCAGAGTTAAAAACGAACTCTTGGGTTGTTACGGAAAACATCTACAAGCAGAAAATTATAGAAAAAGATTATGAGACGTTTTGGAAGGAAAAAATGATGGAGTTTGGAGGCGAATATACCATTTGGTCCAATGCACCTGAAGATCCTACTTTTAACTAGACAATCTGATTTTTACCTGTAATTTTTGTAACAACATTTTAGCCACAGACGCTTCATATAGCTTTTTACGATATTTACTAATGGGCTGAATACCGGTTATAACATTTGTAATAAATAAGGCATCTGCCTGTTGTAACTCAAAAGGCGAAATTGAGGATTCTTCAAATGTAAATTCAGGTAATTGTTTGATTAATTCTATAATTTGTTTCCGCATGATACCGTTCAGGCAACCATCAGAAAGTGGTGGTGTTTTTATGGTTGTATCTTTTACCAAAAACAAATTACCGTTTAAAGCTTCAACAACTTTTTTATCAGTATTTAGCAACAACGCATTTTGTAAATTATTTTCTTCAGCATATACGCTGCCAACAACATTTATAGCCTTATTATTTGTTTTTAAAGTAGAAAGTAAGCTTGGCGAAACATAGAAATCTTTAAATAAATCCACTTCATAATCGGAGTCATTTAAAAGATAGAAATCAGTTTCTAGACCACTTACTGAAATTACAAAACCAATAGTCTTACTTGTGGGATTATACAGTCCACCTTCCCCTCTAAAAACGATTAGTTTAGCACGTGCTGTTTTACTAGAAAGATCATTTTCGATAAGGGTTCTCTGAATTTCATTTTCAAGAAACTCCATCGTAAAATTCATAGGAATTTCCATACGCATAATCCGCATAGAAGCCATCAAACGGAAATAATGATCTTCCCAAAACAAGAGTTTTCCAGCCGAATACTTACAGGTTTCAAAAACGGCATCACCATAGGAAAAACCACGATTATGGATTGATAATTTGTTTAATTCTGCTGTAATATGTCCGTTGAAATTGATCATAAAAAAAGTCCCAAATATAATTTGGGACAAATATATGTTTTATAATAGAAATTGCCTTAAGCCGAGCCCAATACTTGTTTTAAATCTGAAATTTGATTTTCCCAAAGCATTTTTGCTTCTTCTACTTCATCTTCTTCGGCAAAATCTGCAATCATAATGGAAACATCTTTCGTTATTTCATCAACTTGAATACGGATTTCAAAATAATACGGTTCACCTTCATCAACAGCCCAACGAAATTTAATGCGCTCGCCACTTTTTTTACTTACTAAATTGGCTTGCTCTTCAGTGCCATCCCATATAAATTTAAATAGTTCGCCACGTGAATTTACATTCTCTGCAAACCATTCAGACAAACCAGAAGGTGTTGATATATATTGATATAATAATTGAGGTGAAGCCTGAATTGGAAACTCCATTTCAAATTTTACTTTTTCATTCATAGTGCATTCATTTGTGCGCTCAATATATACATTATATCAAGAGTATTAAAACTATTTTTTATAAATATTTTATTTGCGTAATATATACTTATAGTTAAGCAGTTGTTTAAAAAGTAGTGAGCTTATTTAATAGGTTTAAACTTTAAATTCAAAAACCTAAATGACTAGAAACAGAACGTATGCCAAACAAATTTCAAGAATTGTAAAATAATCTGTTTTAATACCTAACATGTTAATTTTTCTCAAAACTTTATATGGGTCTAATATAAATTTCTTATACTGTATGTGCTATGAAACGATTCATAATTCTAATATTATTTACATCATCTATGACCAACTACGCCCAATTGCAATTTCCAAATTCTATTGAAACCGAAGTTAAAATGGCCATGGATTTTTATCCCAATTTATTAAATGTTCCCATTGAAGTAAAATTTAAGAAAAACATAAAGAAATCAACCATGCAAGCACAACCTCGCTTTAGTAGTTTTTTTAAATCTAAAGAACATCGCGAGTATGTAATTTTGATTAGCGAAAAATTTAAGATTTCAAATAAAGAATTTTTCACAAAAGATATTCCTTCCGATATATTAGTAGGATGGATTGGTCATGAATTGGGTCATATTATGGATTACCAAAATCGGAGTAATCTGAACCTGATTTGGTTCGGACTAAAATATGTGTTTTCCGAAAACCATATTATTGAGGCCGAACGTGCGGCTGATACATTTGCCGTAAATCAAGGCATGGAATCCTATATTTTAAAGACCAAAGATTTTATTTTGAATAATGCTGAAATCACACCCTCTTATAAGTTACGGATTGTAAAATATTACTTATCGCCCGAAGAAATCATGGAAATAGTTAACAAACGTGATGGTGTTGTTCCCGAAACTGCTACAACTGTGAACTGACAAAATCTTCCCATTCTTGAAATTTTTGGTCATTCATAACACGTTCCATTTTAACTTGTCCTCCTTTTTTTTTGTTAGCACCGCTCCATTCATAAAATATGGCT
>CBFHJN010000310.1:0-3034 GCA_965655805.1 Flavobacteriaceae bacterium | reverse complement strand
GGTTGGGTCCAATTCTATAAACGCAAAAGCAGAGAGTAAAACCACTGTAATGATAGAACCTACCATTTGCACAAAATTAATTAGGAAGGCAAATAAGCCCCAAAAAATAGGAAAACTAACATCAAAAAACAGACAGGCTAATCCTGTTCCAATACCTGTGGCTAAACTAACCGCAAATTTAACTTTAACAAATTTAATGAGTTCTTTTTCAATTTTTATAAATGTTTTAATTGAGGTGTGTTTTAATTTTAATAAAGTACGGTTCAATACTTTTTGAATATTAATAGATTCAGCTAACCATAATACTACAAAAAAAATAGTCATTAATATCATGGTTATTGTTTTTCTGGCAAATTCAAGCGTAACGCCAATTGTTTCCTCATGAATGAATTTTTTAAAGAGGCTTTCTTTACTATTTATTTCAATACCAAATGTATCTTGACCAACCAGCAACAAGGCATCAAACTTTTCTTCAGCTTTAACGAAAAATTCAGTTTCAGAATTTAATATTTCTCTACCTGAAATTTTAATCAGCTCAAAACCAATTTTTAAACCTGCAGCAATTAACAGAATAACTATAACAATGTTTACAGCTCTTGGAATATTCTTTCTACCTAACCAACGCATGAGCGGTAAAAACAATAAGGCGATAAACATGGAAAAAATCAACGGAATAAAAATAAATGAGAGCGTTTTTAAAAGTAAAAACACCAGCGGAATCACGATGATTAGTAATAACAAGTTTGTAGTGCGCAATTGGTTCATAAATTCCTTTTTTAAAGAATGCAAAATTACATGAAAAAATAGTGAAAGGCTGTTAAAACCTTAAACTTTTTGCATCAAAAAAAATAATGTTTATAACCGACTAGCATTAAAAAGGAACGTCATTATCATCTGGTGCGTCAAAAGCATCGTTTGGTGACGGGAAATGATCTGCTTTAAAAGTATTATCATTTGCAGCTTCGTTCATTTTAGAATGAAATTCATGATCAAAAGGTGTATCAAAATCATCTAGGTTGTCAAACTTACCAAGGTTTCCAATAAATTTCAAACGAATGTTGTCCAAGCCACCATTTCTATGTTTGGCAATAATAAACTCCGCTTGACCTTCGGTTGGCGAGCGTTCCTCATCATCCCACTCATCAATTTTATAGTATTCTGGACGGTAAATAAAACTTACAATATCGGCATCTTGTTCAATGGCACCAGATTCACGTAAATCAGACAGCAAAGGTCGTTTACTTCCACCACGTGTTTCCACAGCACGCGATAACTGGGATAAAGCAATAACTGGAACACTTAATTCTTTAGCCAACGCTTTTAAATTTCGGGAAATTGTTGAAATTTCCTGCTCACGGTTACCACCTTTTTGGCTCCCTCCTGCTGTCATTAACTGCAAATAATCTACCATAATTAATTTGATTCCGTGTTGCGACGCTAAACGTCTGGCTTTTGCACGTAAATCGAAAATAGAAAGCGATGGTGTATCATCAATAAACAAAGGTGCCTTTTCAAGACCTTTTACTTTCACGTTTAATTGTTCCCACTCATGTTTCTCTAATTTTCCGGTTCGCAGTTTTTCGGAAGACAAACCAGTTTCACTAGAAATTAAACGCATAATTAATTGCACGGAAGCCATCTCTAATGAAAAGAAGGCTACCGGAATATTTTGATCTACAGCAATATTTCTAGCCATAGATAAGGTTAAAGCTGTTTTACCCATACCTGGACGGGCTGCTACAATAATTAAATCGCTTTCTTGCCAACCAGACGTTAGTTTATCCAATTTGATAAATCCAGTTGGAATACCACTTAGACCATCTTTATTAGAAATTTCCTCAATTTTTTTCTTGGCTTGAATAACCAAGCTTTGTGCGGTTTCACTCGATTTTTTAATATTTCCTTGAGTGACTTCATATAATTTCGATTCTGCTTTATCTAATAAATCGAAAACATCTTGCGTTTCATCATAGGAATCCTCTATAATTTCACTGGATATTTTAATCAAACTACGTTGAATAAATTTCTGTAAAATTATACGCGCATGAAACTCGATATGTGCTGACGATGATACTTTTTGGGTTAAAGAAATCAGGTAAAAATCGCCTCCAGAGACATCTAATTTTAAATTCTTTTTTAGTTGACTAGAAACGGTTAATAAGTCAATAGGTTCACTATTTTCAAACAACTGAAAAATAGCTTCAAAAATATGTTGATGCGCTTCTTTATAGAATGCCTCAGGACTTAAAATATCAATAACCTCATCAACACCCTTTTTATCAATCATCATAGCGCCCAGCACAACCTCTTCTAAATCAATAGCTTGCGGTGGTATTTTGCCTTTTTCAAGACTGATTAAAGTGCTTTTATCTACGGGATAACCCTTAATTTGGTTTGGTTGTTTCATGTTGACGAAAGTAATTAAAACGATGCTATTTTGATAGCTATGTTGCAGTTTCGTTGTTAACCAGAAGTTAACAATTTAACTGTTAATAAATTGATTTTATTGTTAATAAGCATAAAAAAATCTGAAATAAAAAATTTCAGATTTTAAGTGTGTATGGTATGATACGGATTAGCCTTTAAAAACACCCATATCTAGATATTTATCCATTCTATTTTTTACTAATTCTTTTGGTGATAAGTTTTTAAACTCATCATATGATTTCAAAATGGCATCACGCACAGATAAAAATGTAGTTTCACGATCACTATGTGCACCACCAAGTGGCTCCTTAATAATCTGATCTACCAATTTCATTTTTTTCATATCCTTAGCCGTTAATTTTAGGGCATCGGCTGCTTGTTCTTTATATTCCCAACTACGCCATAAGATAGATGAGCAAGATTCTGGCGATATTACTGAATACCAAGTATTCTCCAACATCATCACTTTATCACCAACACCAATACCTAGTGCACCACCAGAAGCACCTTCACCAATAATAACAGTAAGAATTGGCACTTTTAAACGGGTCATTTCTAAAATATTTCTCGCAATAGCTTCACCTTGTCCGCGTTCTTCAGCTTCTAA
>CBFHJN010000309.1:0-3052 GCA_965655805.1 Flavobacteriaceae bacterium | reverse complement strand
TTTGCAAATTGAGCTACTTCTACTGAAATTCCTTTTGGATTAATGATGTTTAAATGTTTTACATCTTCGTAATTATCTCTACTAAAATTAGTTAACCAAATTCTTACTGGAAATTCTGTTCCATTTTCAGTTAACGTAGCATCTTCATTTCCAGAAAAAGCAATTCGAGTATTCATTCCTACATAACCCGTTGACAAACCTAAACGTTGCATTTTATCTTTATCAGGAATAATTTTATACTCTGGATTACCATCTTGAACAGATAATCTTACGTTGTCCGCTCCAGGAATTTTTTCAATAACTGACTTTAATTGTTTTCCTGTCTGCAGGACTTCCTGATTATTATTACCACTTAAAGTAATTTCTATTGGTGCCGACTTTGGTATTAATCCCAAAGCAGCCATTGCATAATTTATTCCGGAATATTTTTCTTTCAACTCACTTCTAAGTAGTTGCATAAATGCTTCTGTACTTATATTACCTCGCTCTTCTTTTGATTTCAATTGAATGGTATATTCCGTTACATTTGGCGAACCAAGCCCCAAACTTCCAATACCTGTACTTGGACCTCCAACATTACTAAACAGGGTACTTACTTCTTCTTTTTGAAGAATATATGTTTCAATTTGTTTAGAAATTCGATTATTTTCCTCAATAGCAGTAGTCTTATCAAACTCTAGTGTCATTCTGAATTTACCTTGATCACCAGTAGTCATTAATTCTTTTCCAATAATGCCTTGTTTCATCATTGCTCCAGTTAAAACAAATAGTAACAGAACGAAACCTGTAAAAATTAATTTATGTTGAAGTACCCATTTTAATTGTTTTCCATACCATTCTATAAAATTATCCAGACCGTGTTCAAACCAAAGTAAAAAACGATTGAAGTAATTAGTTGGCTGTAAGTCTTCTTTCTTTCCAAGTCGTGAAGCCAACCATGGAGTTAATGTAAAACATACCAATAAACTACTCAAAGTTGATGTAATAACAACAACAGAGAATTGTTTCAGCATATCTGCAACAAAAACTTGTAAGAATAGAATCGGAACGAATACCACGATATCAACTAATGTAATAGATAAGGCAGAAAATCCAATTTCCATTCTTCCATCTAAAGCAGCATCGGCTTTGTTTTTACCTTTATCTAAATGCTTTTGAATATTTTCTAAAACTACCGTAGCATCATCTACCAAAATACCGATAACCAGCGACATGGCTAAAAGAGTCATTAAGTTTAACGTATAATTAAGCATCCACATCACAGCAAAAGCAGTAATCAAAGAAGTAGGAATCGCTAATAATACAATTAATGAATTTCTAAAACTTCTCAAAAACAACAACATGATGATGGAAACCAGAATAATCGCCAAAATTAAATCATGTACTACACCGTCAACGGCTGCAATTGTATTATCAGTACTATCATCTGAAATGATAAATTTTACATTACTCTTTTCGTTTTGTTTTTCTATTTCTTCAAACTTTTTTCTAACTGCTTGTGATACATCTACTGCATTTCCATCGCCTTGCTTTTTTAGCAACAATCCTATCCCTGTCTTTCCATTATACCTACTAACAGATGTAATTTCTTTGACTCCATCAATTACCTCGGCAACATCTTTTACATAAATTGGACTACCCGGAAAAGGCATTGCGATTTGAACATTTTTGATTGCTTCAATATCTATAAATTTTCCAACTAGTCTAACAGAATTATTGACAGTTTCATTTTGAACTTTACCTGCAGGAAGATCTATCCCAGAACGATTGATAGATTCTACCACCTGTGTTAATGGAACATTATATAACCTTAATTTTTCAGGGTCAATCTTTACTTGAATTTCACGTTCTTTACCACCCAAAATAGTTATCTCTGCAACTCCTTTTATTTGTTGAATTTGAGGCAGATAATCGTCTTTCATTTTTGAGTAAAAATCAGTTCCTGAAAGATCACTTGTTGCACTAATCGACATAATAGGTAGGTCGTTAGGAGATACCTTACTCATTACAGGACTTAAAATATCTTTCGGTAGATCTTTTTTAATGTTGTCGATATACCTTTGGGCATCTTGCATCGTTTTATCCAAGTCTGTTCCATATTTCATATTCGCAATGATGATAGAGGCATTTGGTAACGACTTAGTGACCAAATAATCAACCCCTTCCAAATTAGATAAGGCATCTTCTATTTTTCTCGAAACGGAAGATTCAACCTCAGTAGGTTCAGCCCCTGGATAAACGGTTTTGATTACTACGATAGGTTGATTAAAATCCGGCATCAACTCATAACTCAAGTTTTTATAACCGATAATCCCTAATAAAGATAATACACTAAAAAGTACAATTATTAACGAAGGACGTTTTATAGATATTTCTGTTAAATTCATAATTCGCTCGTTTATTTTACTTTAATATTTGCACCTTCAAATAAATTGATGAAACCATTTGTAATGATTCTATCTCCTTCTTTTAAGCCATTTAAAACAACTATTTTATCTTCTATTCTTTTAGAAATAGTAATCGGAGTTAAAATTGCTTTACCATCTTTAACAGTATAAACATGTGGAGAATTAGCAGAACCAAATACAATAGAAGATGGAATTACAATATCTAATTCATCTGATTTACTTTCTATTTTTACTTTACCAAACATTCCTGCTTTTACCTTTAGATCGCTTGAGTTTTTAACTAAAAACTGAACAGGAAAACTTCCACCCATATTGGCCTTACTACCAATCATTTGAGTAACTCCTTTGAACGGTATATCGTTGTATACATCAGCAAAAACAGTATAAGTTTGATTTAATTTAAACTTTCTTAATTCACTTTCAGCAATATTGATTGTAAATTTTAAATCAGAAATATCAGTAAGTTGAAGCAATGGAATACCTGGTGCTGCAAAAGAACCAATTTCACTCATTTTAGCAGTCACAACCCCAGTGAATGGAGCCTTAATTGTTGTTTTATTTAGTTGCTCTTCTAAAGTTGCTTTTTGAACGTTTACTCCCTTTAAAGCTAGTAGTGATTTTTCCAATTGCACACCTTGTATCGC
>CBFHJN010000308.1:307-3109 GCA_965655805.1 Flavobacteriaceae bacterium | reverse complement strand
AAACCGGAATACCAATTGCCTATTGGGCAAGTTGTGGTGAAAATAGATTCTAATTATTACCGTCCAACGGAAGTTGATTTATTAGTTGGGAATGCCGATAAATGTAAAGCTTTGCTGAACTGGGAACCCAAATACACCTTGACAACCTTGATAGCTGAAATGATGGCTAGTGATTTGCGACAGTGTCAAAAACACGCGTATTTGAAACTGGGTGGCTTTGATAAAAACCCAACAAAATCTGCTTTTAAGTATGAATAAAGATGCTAAAATATATGTTGCTGGTCATACAGGCATGGTAGGTTCTGCTCTTGTGCGGCATTTAGTGGCTAAAGGTTATTCCAATTTAGTTTTTAGGCGGTCATCTGAACTGGATTTAACCAACCAGCAAGCCGTTTCTGTTTTTTTTGAAACCGAGAAACCAGACTATGTTTTTTTAGCAGCCGCTAAAGTAGGAGGGATTCAGGCGAATAATATGTATCGCGCTGAATTTTTGTATGAGAATCTTATGATAGAAGCCAACGTGATTCACCAAAGTTATGTGCATGGGGTTACAAAACTCTTGTTTTTGGGCTCGTCCTGTATTTACCCTAAATATGCGGAACAACCCATTGCTGAATCGAGTATGTTAACGGGTGCTTTAGAACCAACCAATGAACCTTATGCTATTGCGAAAATAGCAGGTGTGAAACTTTGTGAAAATTATAATCGGCAATATGGTTGCGATTTTATTTCGGCCATGCCCACCAATTTATATGGACCCAATGATAATTACGATTTAAAGAATTCTCATGTGTTACCCGCCTTATTACGTAAGTTCCATGAGGCCAAGGAAGCCAACTTACCTGAAGTTGAGGTCTGGGGTTCTGGAAAACCCAAGCGCGAATTTTTGCATGTGGATGATTTGGCTGAAGCCTGTCACTTTCTAATGCTACATTATTCAGGAAATACGCCGATTAATATTGGAACTGGTAGCGATTTATCCATTAAAGACTTGGCAATTATGATTAAAACCATAACAAACTATACAGGTGATATTGTTTGGAACCCAGACAAACCAGATGGGACACCACGCAAGCTGTTGGATGTGAGTCATATTCTTAGTTTGGGATGGAAGCATAGCATCGGATTAGCGGTTGGGATTCGTTCAATATATACCTCTAAATTTTTAAAAAAATTATAGTATGTTGATATCTGTTATTACTATAAATTATAATGATGTAGTTGGTTTACAAAAAACCATGACCAGTGTATTGAAACAAACTTATGCTAACATTGAATATATAGTTATTGATGGCGGCAGTGCGGATGGTAGTAAAGAATATATAGAAAGTTGCCAGCAAGATTTAGCTTATTGGGTGAGTGAGCCAGATAAAGGGATTTATCATGCCATGAATAAAGGTATTGCTCAAGCTACAGGCGATTATTTACTGTTTTTGAATAGTGGTGATTGGTTAGTGGGAGCAAGTATTTTGAAAGATATAGCTATTAGTTTACATGATAAAAAGGATATTTATTATGGAGACTTATATATAAACAATAAAGAGGCTGTTAAAGAAAGATGTTATCCAGATACAGTTAGTTTTAATTATTTTTTTGACAAAGGACATTTACCACATCCTGCCATGTTTATAAAGCGAGAATTGTTTACTCGGGTTTATAATTTTAATGAAAGCTTTAATATAATAGCAGATTGGGATTTTTATGTTTGTGCTATTTGTAAGCACAACGCATCCTATAAGCACATTAGTTCTTTTATAACTAATCATGATGCTTCAGGTATCTCTAGTTTGCCAGAATCGAGAGCCGTTGTTTTAAATGAACGACAAAAAAGTATTTATACTAATTTCCCTTTGTTTTTAGATGATGCAGTGCAATTTATTCATGTTAAAAAGAAACTTCAATCCAAGCGCTATTTAAAATTTAGTGCTTTAGAAAGTAATCGATTTTCCCGAAAAATAAATACGCTTTATCTAGCGGTTTTATCTAAAGTTTTTGGAACTAATATTTGAACTTAAAAAATTTAATGTGATTAAGACCGTTTGTTTTGTTGTACCTGAATTTCCTTCTGTCACAGAAACATTTGTCACAAACCAAGTTTTGCAGGCTAAATTAAATGGTTTCCGGGTTCTTATCTTAACGCAGAGCAAGCTGAATTTAGAGGTTTCCTCACAACAGTACCTTTTAGAAGAACATAATATTTTGAGCCACACCTATGGCATTGATTTTAAAATTCCAAAAAATAAGTTAAAAAGACGTTTTCAATCTTTAATTCTGGTATTTAAACATTTAAAATTTTGGTTACGCACTAAAAATGTACCGATTAGAGAACGTTTTTCAACCCTACCATTTAAGTTAAATTACTATAATAAATTTAAGAATATATCCGTTTTTCATATTCAATTTGGACTGGCTGGTTTTGATATTGCCATTATGAAGTCTATAGGTTTATTATCAGGCCATATTATAACTACTTTTCATGGCTATGATGCTCATTTTGAGAGTTTAGGGATGCTCAATAAAATGCAAAATCAGTATGAGCTGTTGTTAAAGGAATCCCGATATATAACCGTAAATACACCTTATTTGGCTGAAAAGATAAAATTATTAGGCGGTGATTCCAGTAAAATACACGTAATTCCTATGGGTATTGATGTCGATTTTTTTAGAACACAAAAAGAAAAGTCGCTTTCAAAGAACGCACCAGTAAACTTGATATCTGTTGGAAGATTAATTGAGCTTAAAGGATTTGATTATGCTATACGAAGTATTAAGCTTTTGGTTGATAAAGGATACGACGTAAGA
>CBFHJN010000308.1:0-297 GCA_965655805.1 Flavobacteriaceae bacterium | reverse complement strand
TTGTAGGAGATGGTGATGAAAAAGACAACTTAATACAATTAATATCTAAACTAGAACTGAATGATTGTGTGATTTTGAAAGGTGTAAAAAATCAGAAAGAAATTAAAAGCTTATTAGAAGAAAACCATATTTTTCTAATGAGTTCTATAACCGATAAAACAAATAGAGCAGAAGCGCAAGGCGTTGTTAACGCTGAAGCTCAAGCCATGGGTTTGCCCGTAGTCGCTTTTCGTTCAGGTGGTGTTCCATTCACTATTTTAGATAATGAAACTGGATTTTTAGTTGAGGAGAAAAATA
>CBFHJN010000307.1:0-3116 GCA_965655805.1 Flavobacteriaceae bacterium | reverse complement strand
CTAATAACCCATAGGCTTATTGTACGCCTGTTTTTTTACAAAGTTTACAAGCAAATCATGTAATTTTTTCAATATGTTAAGATATTTGTTCCATGTTTAATGGAACGCTGAAGTAATAAGATTAAACACTTATTACCGAAGCTATAACTTAAGGTGGTTATAGCGACGGGGCTCACCTCTTACCATTCCGAACAGAGTAGTTAAGCCCGTTAGCGCCGATGGTACTGCATCTCGTGGGAGAGTAGGTCGCCGCCTTTTTTAAGAATCCTCTTCATAACTGAAGAGGATTTTTTTTGTTTATTAGAGTTTTATTTTAAAAGAAAATAATGCGTATGAGAAGCGTTTTATAAATAAGAGGTATAGAACTGTGGTTTAAGACTTAGTTAAACATGCTATCCATTATTGTTTTTAATCCCTTAAAAGCAAAGAATATAGCAAGTCCACAGATTACTATACTTATTATGAGTAACGGAATAAACATTACTTTTTCTTGGTTGCTGAATGCTATGTATAAAAGCATTGGTCCTAAAAACATACATACTAATGATAATGCCATTTTTTTTATGCCCTGTAAAAGGACATCTTTATCGGTGCGCTTCGTTTCAGTTTCTATTTCCATTTTTATAATTTTCTATTGCTATTCTCACATTTTTATGTGTTTCTAGTAATTTTTGTGCTGATTGGTATTCTATATGAAGTTCATCCATAATTATTTTAATTCCACGTTCAACTAGTTTATCATTGCTTAATTGCATATCTAGCATCTTATTGCCTTTAACATGGCCTAATTGAATCATGGTGGTGGTTGTTATCATATTCAAAACTAATTTTTGAGCTGTTCCAGCTTTCATTCTGGAACTTCCTGTTACAAATTCTGGCCCTACAACAACTTCTATTGGATATTTGGAAACTAAAGCTAGTGGACTGTTTTTGTTACACGTAATGCAACCTGTTAAGATATCATGTCTGTTGCAGAAATCCAAAGCAGAAATGACATATGGTGTTGTTCCAGAAGCAGCAATGCCTATTACAACATCTTTTGAGGAAATGTTGAAAGCCAACAAATCTTCCCAACCTTGAGTTAAGGAATCTTCCGCATTCTCAACTGCCTTTCTGATGGCAGTATCACCTCCAGCAATAATGCCTATAACCATATCGTGTGACACACCAAATGTTGGTGGACATTCTGATGCATCTAAAATACCTAAACGCCCGCTGGTTCCTGCACCTATATAAAATAAACGCCCACCGTCATTTAGTTTTTCTACAATTTGATGTACTAATGATTCAATTTGTGGGAGTTCTGTTTCTACTGCTAAGGGAACAGATTTATCTTCGCTATTTATGTTTTTCAATATTTCCTTTACCTCCATCTTTTCAAGATGATTGTAATTGGAATCTTTTTCTGTAGTTTTAATAAATTTCATAACTTCAAAATTACGAAATTTTAGTTGTTTATATTGACAAATTGGCTATTCAACAGTATACATAATTTCAGCAACTTCGGATAATCTAAAATAGCCTAACGGAAAATTATTTTGATTCGTTAGATTTATACAGTTTCCGCGAACAGTTGCAGGTTGCGTCTCAAAAGGACCACCACCGCCTCCTCCAGTTTGCTGTAATAATATAAACATAAATTCATAAAACCTTTCAGATACACCGTAGTTTCTAATAATAACAGAATCATTTATGTCTAAATCTTCTTCAACATAGTAGCCAAAAACTTGATTGCCATTTACAAATTCATCTTTAAAAGTGTCTAGTGTCTTGCTCACTGGAATACTTGGTACGTATTCAAAGAAATAATAATTTTCCTCACCTACTGGATCCGTAAAATATGCTTTAATTTCAGTTTCTTCGCCTGTAATGCCACCTTCTAGATTTTGTTCTACATAGTCAAAATCTGGAACTGATAACAATGTTTCGCTAGCAGTATACGTTTCACCTTTATACGTAATAGTTAGATTATAGCTGGTATTTATATTCGGTTGGAAACTATTGTTTAAATAAATTCCTGTGTTGGCATCTTCAATAAAATTGTATATAATATTATTTTCATCCGTAATAACCACTTCAGCATCATTTGCTGGTGGCACGTTGGATTCAAAGTAAGGAGCCGTTAATGATAATTTAATGGCTTGCTCATTTCCTGTGGTGCCTTTAATCCAATTTATAGAAGCATCAATAACTAATTTTGGTTCGGAAGTTGGAACTTCCACATCAATTACATCTTCACAAGCCGAAAACGAAAAGATTATTAATAGAAATAGTATTACGCGATTCATGAAATTAAAATTTAAAATTATAAGTTACAGATGGAACAATACCAAAAATTGATAAACGTGTAGCTTCGTTTACACCAGTATCTCGATTTTCAGAAAAGGTTATAGAGGCAGCATTAGATCTGTTATATACATTATAGATTCCAAAAACCCATTCGGCTTGCCAGCCTGATTTTTTTTCTGGTTTTGGGGTTAAAGTTGCGGATATATCTAATCGGTTATAAGATGGTAAACGATATTCATTTCGTAACCCATAATTTGGAATATTGATGCCATTATATTCATATTGTGCATTAGGATAAGTTATAGGTTGACCGGTTTGAAAAATAAAATTAGCATTAAATCGCCATTTAGAATTAAATTCATAACTTCCCGTAATGGATAAATCATGCGTTTTATCATAGGCTGTTTTATACCATTCTCCGTTGTTAATACCTGGTTCATTTTCTGTTCTTCCGGGTGTTCTTTGTTCTGATTTTGATAAAGTATAGGCAATCCATCCTTTAAATCGACCCTTGTTTTTTCGGAAAAGGATCTCCATTCCGTACGCTCTGGCTTCACCATTTAATATAATCTGTTCTATGGCGTCATTTGCTATTAAATCGGCACCATCAATATAATCGATTCTATTTTTTACCGTTTTGTAAAACGTTTCTAATTCTAAAGAGTACACATCGGATTTAAAGTTTCTAAAATAGCCAAGTGCAACTTGATCCAGTATTTGTGGATCTGTATATCTTCCGCTAGGCGTCCAAATATCTAAAGGTGTTGGAGAGCTTGTATTTGATAATAAATGCAAATATTGACTTAAACGATTGTAACTAGCCTTAA
>CBFHJN010000306.1:0-3122 GCA_965655805.1 Flavobacteriaceae bacterium | reverse complement strand
AAGATCCGTAAAAATTCTTACCTTCTTTTAACAAAGCATCCGAGAAATAGTTCTATCACACGTTTAAGAAATCGTTGTGTCGTTTCATCTCGGGGAAAAGGGGTGAAAAGGTCTTTTCACGTTTCTCGGATAGCTTTTAAAGAATTTTTCTCCCGTGGTTGGGTTTCTGGTTTTTACAAATAAGTAAAAATTAAAAAAATTCTTTTTCAGCGATCTGATATGTTCCCATGTAGAACATTTTTTTTTCATTTATGATACTTCAATATAATTTAACAAAAAAATTTCCTTTCACAAATAAGACCATATATGTTTCGGACGGTAGTTGCGTTAAAGTCAAACGGTCATCTTTTTGGAAAAATTGTTATTTCAAAAAAGATTTTCGTTTATATTTTAACCAAAAATTTTCATCTCGTATGAAAGAAAAACATAATTACGATTTTAGAATCCGTTTTTAATCTGTATCTGAAATTCTAAGATTGTATTTACGTTTTTTTAAAGCGAATTTTTTATTACGACACAAAACCTACATAGGTATTTATTACTGAACCATGGTTTTGTGTTTTGATAAAATTATAAAAGAGAAATGGAGCAGTAGGTTAGCTCGCCAGGCTCATAATCTGGAGGCCGGTGGTTCAAATCCACCTTTCTCTTTTTCTTTAGTAGCTCAACGGTAGAGCGTATGACTGTTAATCATTCGGTTGTAGGTTCGAATCCTACCTAAAGAGTTTTTATGCCTACCTTACTGGTGAATATAACTCAGTGGTTAGAGTGTCAGTTTGTGGTTCTGAAAGTCGCCGGTTCAAATCCGGTTATTCACCCATCACTCTACGGTTTTTGGGCCTATAACTCAGTGGTTAGAGTGTACGCCTGATAAGCGTAAAGCCAGTAGTTCGAATCTACTTAGGCCCAGTTTAGAGTGATTAGCTCAATTGGTAGAGCGTCTCGTTTACACCGAGAATGTTAGCGGTTCGAGTCCGTTATTACTCAATTTTAAGTTGAATCGTCTGAGTAGCTCAGGGGTAGAGCATTGGACTGAAAATCCTTGTGTCGGTGGTTCGAATCCACCTTCAGACATGAAACTTAATTGAGAAAATAGCTCAGTCGGTTAGAGCGTTGGCTTGTCACGTCAAAGGTCGCGAGTTCGAGTCTCGTTTTTCTCGTTCAAATGTCAAGCTTTTTAGATTTATTTATGTTTTTGAATATCTTGAATATCGTTTTACAAACAATAGTTGTTTTAGTGTGTGTATTGGTAGGAATAGCATTTTTCACTGTAGCTGAGCGAAAAATTATAGCAGCAGTGCAAAGACGAAGAGGTCCCAATGTTGTGGGTACAGTAGGCTTATTACAAGCTGTCGCAGATGGTGTTAAATTAATTTTAAAAGAAACTGTTTTTCCAAGCAGTGCAAACTTAATCATTTTTTTGTTAGCCCCGATAGCAACTTTTTTCTTAAGTTTGTTGTCTTGGTTAGTAATACCGTTAGGGGATCAGATGGTTTTCCTTGATTTTGATTTGGGTATCTTATTTATTTTCGCAGTATCTTCTTTAGAAGTTTATGGCGTTGTTATGGCAGGTTGGGCGAGTAACTCTAAATATGCTTTTTTAGGGTCATTACGGTCGACGGCCCAAATGATTTCTTACGAGGTCTCTATAGGGTTAATTCTATTGTCGGTAATGTTATGTTCGGGTTCAATGAACTTAAGCAAAATTGTATTAGCTCAAGAGGGTGTATTTTTTATATTTCCGCTTTTACCTATGTTTATACTTTTTTTTATTTCAGCTTTAGCAGAAACAAATAGGCATCCATTTGATTTACCGGAGGCAGAAGCAGAATTAGTTTCAGGGTATAATGTGGAATATTCGGCAGCAGGTTTTACATTATTCTTTTTAGCAGAGTACGGGAATATGCTTGTTATGTGTATTTTAAGTTCGATACTTTTTCTAGGTGGTTGGCTACCTATATTCAATTTTTTTCCGTTTACGTGGATTCCTGGTCCTATTTGGTTAGGTTTAAAAACTGTTATATTTGTAGTCCTGTTTGTATTAGCTCGTGCTTGTTTACCGCGTTATCGATATGACCAGCTGATGCGTTTAGGTTGGAAAGTTTTTCTACCTTTTTCTCTTGGTTGGTTTATATTATTATCTAGTATCTTATTTTCGTTCGATGGTTTACCTATTTTACATTAAGCTTTTGAAGCATTCTTAGCTCAGTTGGTAGAGCAGTGACCTTCTAAGTCATTGGTCATAGGTTCGAATCCTATAGAGTGCTTCTTTATGAGTGCATAGCTCAGTTGGTAGAGCAGTAGACTTTTAATCTGATGGTCTTGGGTTCGAATCCCAATGCGCTCAAAATAGGTAAATTCGAATTTAGCTTACTTGGTGGAATTGGTAGACACGACAGACTTAAAATCTGTTTCTATTTTAGAGTACCGGTTCAAGTCCGGTAGTAAGTATTCATAAAGGAGAATAGCTCAATTGGTAGAGCGTTAGTTTCCAAAGCTGAAGGTTGGAGGTTCGAGTCCTTTTTCTCCTGTATTTTCTATTTATGGCAGCAGCAGCAAAATTAATTGGTGCAGGTGCAGCAACTGTAGGTTTAGCAGGTGTGGGTGCAGGAATTGGTACCGTTTTCGGTGCATTTATTACAGGTGTAGCTCGAAATCCTAGATTACAACAAAGATTATTTCGGATTTGTATTTTAGGTTTCGCTTTAACAGAAGCAATTGGTTTATTTGCTTTAATGATGGGATTTTTAATTTTATTTGCATTTTAAAAAATTATTTTTTTATTTTAATTTTGTTCATTATGTTGTATAAAAGCATTTGATGGATACCTAGATATCTTATAAAAGGGCGTAAAAAATTACGAAAAGTTATGAAAGACTTTTATAAAAAAGTTTGAAACATAAATACCCTCTAGAGGAAACTCTTTTATTTAAAACGCAGAGAATTGAAACATCTTATTATCTGTAGGAATAGAAATCAAACGAGATTTTGTCAGTAGTGGCGAACGAAAGCAAATAAGGCCTTTATTTATATATTATTTTTTCTGAATCATAGAAGGTATTAGCCCTGTAAGGAAAAGTGATATATAAGTTTTGAGTAGAGCGGAACAATTGATTTTGCTT
>CBFHJN010000305.1:0-3135 GCA_965655805.1 Flavobacteriaceae bacterium | reverse complement strand
GGCTTAAACTGCGCTCTACAATTAAAACAGAAATTCCCTAAAGCTAACATTTTAATTTTAGAACGTGGTATGTTACCGCAAGGTGCTAGCACTAAAAATGCAGGATTTGCATGTTTTGGAAGTTTGAGTGAAATTTTAGATGATTTAAAATCCCATTCAGAGGAAGAGGTTTTAGCACTAATTCAGAAACGCATTGACGGTTTAAATTTATTGCGTCAAAACCTTTCCGATTACACTTTAGATTATCAACAATTAGGCGGATATGAGATGTTTAATAGAGATAATCAAGATTTATATGAAACCTGTTTATCGCAACGCGAATCTATTAATCAATTGCTTTTCCCCGTTTTAAAGGAATCAATTTTCAAGCTCAAATCAAATAATTTTGGATTTCAAATTATTAAAAATCAGCTTATTTTTAATCCATTTGAAGGACAAATAGATACAGGAAAAATGATGGAAGCTTTATTGTTGAAAGCCCAATCGGCAGGTATTAAAATATTAAATAATGTGACTGTTGAAAATTTTACTGAATTGCATGATGTTGTGGAAATTAAAACAAACCACTTTCAATTTAAAACCGATAAACTCCTGATAGCCACCAACGGATTTGCATCGCAATTAGTTAATGAGAATGTAAAACCAGCTAGAGCACAAGTTTTAATAACAAGACCAATTGTGAACTTGCCAATAAAAGGGACATTTCATTTAGATAGAGGCTATTATTATTTCCGAAATATTAATAACAGGCTTTTACTTGGAGGCGGAAGAAATTTAGCTTTTGAAGCTGAAGAAACAACAGAAATGACTGAAACCGATCTCATTCAAAATCATTTGGAACAGTTACTAAAAACGACTATTTTACCTAATATTCCTTTTGAAATCGATTATAAGTGGAGTGGTATTATGGGTGTTGGAAATCAGAAAAAAGCAATCGTAAAACAACTTTCAAATCATGTATTTTGTGGTGTTCGTTTGGGTGGAATGGGAATTGCTATTGGCAGTATTGTTGGAAAAGAACTCGCTCAATTATTAGATTAATATGTTAAAAAAACTATTCAAATTAATTTTTAAATGCATCATGTGGATGATTATTTTATCCTTTGCTCTGGTGTTTTTATTTAAATGGATTCCAATTCCCATTACATCTTTAATGGTTATTAGAAATATAGAGCAATACCAAGATGATAAACCTATAACTTGGGAGCACGATTGGGTTTCAATTGATAAAATTTCATCAAATTTACAGTTGGCTGTAATTTGTAGTGAGGATCAGAATTTTTTAAAGCACAACGGGTTTGATATTAAGGCTATTGAAAAGGCTTTGGAAAACAATAAGAAAGGTAAACGCGTACGAGGTGCAAGTACTATAAGCCAACAAACTGCTAAAAATGTTTTTCTTTGGCCAGACAGAAGTTGGTTGCGTAAAGGATTAGAAACCTATTTCACATTTTTAATTGAATTAACGTGGAGTAAAGAGCGGATTATGGAGGTGTATTTGAATAGCATAGAAATGGGTAACGGAATTTACGGAGCCGAAGCAGCTGCGCAATATTGGTATAATAAATCGGCTGCAAAGTTATCGCCTATGGAAGCCGCTTCAATAGCTGCTATATTACCCAACCCATTACAATATAAAGCGCACCCAGCAAGTAATTATATAACAGGCAGAAAACTCTGGATTAAAAAGCAAATGGGTTATTTTGGACCATTAGATTACAACCAAAGTAAATGAAAAAAAATAGCACAATAAAAAGTCAGTTATTCGAGTTGTGTTTAGCGTCTTTAAGTTTTAGATTTCAGGCAATACAAAAGCAAATTTCTGAAATTCAAGAATCTTTAACAAGCGAAACAAAAAGTAGTGCTGGTGATAAACATGAAACAGGTCGAGCCATGCTACAATTGGAACGTGAAAAGGCTGGAGTGCAGCTCTCCGAAATACAAAAACAACAGGATACACTCACTAAAGTAAACATCCTTAAATCATCTGAAACTATTTGTTTAGGCAGTGTAGTTTATACATCCAAATCCAATTACTTTATAGCTATTAGTGCCGGAGAATTTAAACTTAACAATCAATCATTTTATGCCATTTCACCGAGTACACCTATTGGCAAATTGTTACTAGGAAAAATCAAAAATGATGTGATTACTTTCAATAAACAAAAGATTATAATTGAAACTATTATTTAGAAATTTCTAAATTAACGATTTCATCACTATTTAGTTTTGAATGGTGCTCAAATAGAATAAGAGAACTATCTATTTTAGCCTCTACCAACCAATAATTTCCCTTAAAATACGATGCTTTTACAGTGGCTTTTAAATCTGAAGAATCCACAATTTTAAGTTGATGTGCGTAAACAAATTCGCCTTTAATTATGTTGAATTCACCAAAAAAAGCTGCAACTAATGGAATTTCTGGATTTTTGTAAAGTTCTTGAGGTGCGCCTTTTGCA
The DNA here is from genome assembly GCA_965655805.1 of Flavobacteriaceae bacterium. Lineage (GTDB taxonomy): Bacteria > Bacteroidota > Bacteroidia > Flavobacteriales > Flavobacteriaceae > Algorimicrobium. Next base: position 676 of record CBFHJN010000305.1, on the reverse strand, counting down.
ACAATAGATTGGTTTTGTAGAACAAAAATTTGATCGGCAAAGCCCAAAACATCTTCTTTGTCATGCGTTGCAACGATACAAGCAATATTTTTATCTTTTAGATAATTAAAAACGCGACGCCTTAACCCTTGTTTTAGAAAATTATCTATATGGCTAAATGGCTCATCTAATAATAAAATTTCGGGAGCTTGGGCTAAAGCTTGTGCCAACGCAACTCGCTGTTTTTGACCTCCACTTAGAGTGTTTGGCAATCTTTTTTTTAGTTCACTTAACTCTGTTATTTCCAAAAGTTCATTGGCAAGATTTTTGTCTTTGTTTACATATAAAAGGTTCTCTTCAATACTCATATTAGGAAATAGTGCATAATCTTGGAAGACAAACCCTATTTTTCGTTTTTGTGGTGATATTACATTTTTGTTTTCAAGCCAAACCTCATCTGCAATACTAATATGACCACTTGCAGACTCTAGGCCTGCTAGGATTCTTAATAGTGTAGTTTTCCCACTACCACTTTGTCCAGCAAGGGCTATAAAATCACCCTCATTTATATTTAGATTTACATCTAAATTCATATCTCCATTTGCCCCATGAAGTTTTTTATTGATATCTATTTTTAGCATTAGGCAACTCCACCAAATTTTTTATTAGTTTTACCATTAAAGATATATACACTTAA
>CBFHJN010000304.1:0-3140 GCA_965655805.1 Flavobacteriaceae bacterium | reverse complement strand
CAATTTTATATCAAGCCCAAACACCTTTTTTAGTACCATATACATCTCCTTAGCCATATTGAGTTCCATAGATTTGAGGTTTATCTTTCCTCATCAAATCTCTATCAATAGCAGCAGCTAATAACCATCTATTAACTGAACTATCAGGCTCAATAGCTTTTCTTATAAATTTTACCGCATTGGTAGAAGCTATTGTATCTCTTCCGTGTTGGCAAATCATGGCAGCGTTATAGTAATCTTTTCCTGTCACAATTTTTCCGAATTTCATTAGTTCGTAAACTCTTAATTCTCTTATACTGTCTTGTTTTGATAGATTAGACCAATTGATGTTTTTCGTAAACCTTGAATTTTGATCCTCCCCATACATTTTTTGTAGTTCTACATTGTCAACTTGAGAGTAAGCGGAAAACTGAAAAATTATTAAAAGATACCCTATGAAACGCATTAATACCGTGTTTATTAAATATTTTTATTTTATGAATTCAACGGCTTTGATGTTTTCAAATTTCAAAAAGTACAATCGCTAGTTAAGCTTTGGGTATTAATTTTTTTCACTATTTGATATATTTCCATAAGCAACTTGAACACCAGTATTGGTGTAAATGATATAATTTTCTTTTAGCACAATCTCAAGGATTTGAATAAAGTCTTTTGAAGGGTTTGGAAATAGTTTTGACTTTTTGTAAATATGTCTTTGTGTTAATGGTAATTGACATCCTATAATTCTGAATAATATCCTTTTGACTGTTAACAATTATTCAAAAAGTTAATTTGATGTCCAAAGGGTATTTTCAACGTGTGAAGCTTAAATATCTTAATATGTATGGTTAAATTCAACCTTATAATTCAACATTTTAACAAATAAAAAGTTTTGAAAAGTGTTTAAAGAATTTAAGCTCTTTTTTATGTCTTAATATGTAATTTGGGACTATTTTTATTTAGATTGGGATGTTAAAATATATTTTTTGTGCTGTTTAGTCTATAGAAATATAAGATTTAAATTTTGGTATAAATTAAATTGTCCTTCAAATCAAGAAATTTTATCTCCATAAAAGGGTATTTTTTTTGAAAGTAATTTAGTACATTTGATGTATAATTATTAATTAATCAGAAAGTCAAAAGTGCATACGTTTTTGCATACGATTTCATAATAAAACAGCTCGCAAGCCCAGTGTTTGTGTTGCTGATGTAGTTCAAAACGGGCTCATAACCCGAAGGTCACTGGTTCGAGTCCAGTTCCCGCTACTAAATGTTATCTGTTTAAAATCAATGGTTTTGTTCACGCAAAACCATTTTTTTTATGTTTAATTTAAATTCTTACCTTGCGAAAGAACACGGAAATGAACACGTTTTAGAACACAGTTTGTCAAAAAAGAAAAAATTTTCAGCCCCAAAAATTTATTCAGCCAACGGCGATTTAAGCAAACGTTGGCACGTCTATTATTCTTATCGAAATCCTAAAACGGGTATGCTTGAGCGGATAAAAAATGTTTACGGCATAGCAAATAGATATAAAAAGAAAGAAGACCGACTCGCTGTTTTGAGTGTTTATAGAACTAAGCTTTTAAGTTTATTAAAGGAAGGATTCAATCCTTTTGAAGATAATAATGAACGCTACCAGAAGCGGGAAGAGAAAAAAAATCCGTCAAATTCTGAAACTATTTCAAAAGAAACCAAAGCAGTTTCAAATCCCGAAAAAGAAACAGAATCACAAGAGCCCGTTGTTTTATATCAAGCAGCTTTTAAACAAGGCTTAAAATTCAAAGAAAAACTTATTAGTAATACCTGTCACGTCCTGAAATATGGCTACAGGTTAAAATTGAATTTACGCTGATAATTTATATACCATTTTAGGTGTTATAATGTTGTTATACTTGTAAAAACAAGTGCAAGAACAGCCAACTCGTATCATCGTTTTTACAAGTATAATATCATTATAAAAGACATTGAAGTGACGAAACCTAATCAAGTTTGGGTGTCTGACATAACATACATTAGAACCATAAAAGGGTTTTGCTACTTAACTTTAATAACAGATATGTATTCTCGTAAAATTGTTGGGTATGACCTTAGTGATAGCCTGAAATTAAAAGGTTGTGTTAGAGCCCTCAATAAAGCCATATATCAAGCTAAAAATGTTGATGGCCTTATACATCATTCCGACAGAGGAATACAATATTGCAGCAATGTTTACACACAAATATTAAAAAGAAAAAACATCCAAATTAGTATGACAGAAGAAAATCATTGTTACGAAAATGCGATGGCAGAACGTGTAAACGGAATTTTAAAAGATGAATTTTATCTCGACCAAACCTTTGATAACGTGAGTCACGCAAAGAGAGCTGCAAAAAATGCAATTAATTTATACAATGAAGTAAGATTACATTTATCTTTAGATTATAAAACACCAAATATGGTATATAAATTATCAGCGTAAATTCAATTTTAACCTGTAGCCATATTTCAGGACAAGACATTAAGAAACCGAATGAGAGTAATATTAGTAATCATTTTTTTGACTTATTTCACTCAATCTTTTGCGTGTGAATGCAAAACTTATCCGATTACTAACGAGAAAAGTCAATCGGAACTGAAATTGGAAGACAGTTTTGAAAGTTCGACTGTGATTTTTTACGGGAATTATATTGGAGACGGACAATTTGAACCTGTAAAATTATATCGCGAAAAAAAAATACTATCGAATCGGAAACTGATTGAGGAAAAAGAAGAAAAGTATCTTTGTGACTATTTTTTTGAAAAAAATAAAAGGTATTTAGTTTTTGGAAAAATAGACAAGGATGGAAAACTGTGGACAAGTGTCTGCGTTTCGAATTCACAAATTGGCAAAAAATTGGAATTGAAATTCGTAAAGGAGTATTTAAAAAAATAACTATTGCCAACAACGGTTACCGGTGTTGGCTTTAGTTTTTTGCAAATTCAATTAGTGGTTTAACATTTCCATTGTCAGCTTCTTTCAATGCATTAATATACTCTTTTCTAATTTCGTTAGCTTTTACCATATTAGACTGATGCCACGAAAATATTTCAATTCCAAATATTGATTCCATAATTATGTCCGCCATCATTCTTGAATGTCTTCCATTTCCATTTGGGAAACAATGAATAGATACTATTCG
>CBFHJN010000303.1:0-3145 GCA_965655805.1 Flavobacteriaceae bacterium | reverse complement strand
TACCTCCAGAACCAAAATACGGTGATTCTACTTTAGAATGTACTGTAAAAGGATTCGAGTTGCTATCCACGTTAATTCCGAATTGAAATCCGTAATCTTGGTTATTTAAACCTTCAAAAGCATCGCCTCCCGAAACGGCATCAACCGTTGCTTTTCCAGCTGCACCACCAAAGGACATTTCTTGTTCGTTAAACTGATCTAAATAATCTGTGGTTCCCGCAGGATTTATCATTAATCCTGTAAAACCTAAACCAAATAATCCTGTTCCAGGATCATTATTCCAAAACGGATAATCAATAGGTAGATTGGTTGTTGTTCCATTATCGGCATCCAATGCAAAGACATCATTCACATCCAGGATCAAATCGTTATCATCATCCGGATCATTTAAATCCGAAATATTATCATTATCATTATCTTTCGGTTTACTACTTTGAGAGCAAATATTCGTGTCGTTATCAATCTCATCTTGATTGGTATAGCCATCACCATCATTATCAGCCAATGGATCGTAACCTGCATCTCCTGGCTGTAAACATATTAAATCAGAAGGTTCAAAAACTGTTACACTATTGGCACCATAGGTTACAGCCCAAACTGTGCCTGGGAAAATATCATTATCACCTAAAGCAATGACATCCAGTGGAATGCTTCCAAAGCCATTAAAAGGGACTTCTTGTGATAGAACCATATCACCACCAGCGTTAAGAATATAGCGATTTATATCACCATTAAAGGAAGCCGTTAGCAGATTTCCTTGCATCACACCACCAAAATTAGTGGCTGTATATTCAACAATTCCATTAGTAGAAGCTGCTTTGACATCTAAAATATTATTTTTAGGACTGCTTACGGGTTCATCAATTAGATATTCGCCTTGTTGCGGATTATCTGGAAAATTGGCTATGGAAAAAGATGGATTGAAATAGCCTTCCGAACCTACTAATAAATCGGCAACTAGATATGTATCTGTTGCTACCCAAGAACCGCTGATTTTCTCATAGGCAATGACGCTAGCACGCGATGGAAATGCACGAATAGGATTCGGATGTCCACCGTAATAAGTACCATTAGCATCATTAATGGTTCCTATAAAATGAAGGGGATCTTCTGAAAATTCACTACCACTCTCATTCATTTCATTGGTAATATAATGCACGTTGGGATCATAAGTAATCGTGCTTTCATCACCTAAATAAGTATCAGTCGCAATATCATAAATTCTAGGAACGCCTCCCCAAAGTGCATTGGGACCATTGTCAGACGTATATATTCTATTGTTTTCGGTTACTAGAATATCATAGGCATTTCGGTAACCAGGCGAAAAAATTTGGACAGGTCCACCGACTTCTGGAAAAGCTTGATTTAAGCTGTTGTTGCCGCCAAATGGATCACCTAAATCTATAAAGGCTTCATACATAGGGTGGCCAACTGGATAGGGAAAATCAGGATGTGTATTATCAATATCTATTCGTGTTGGATCGTTTAGCGTAGGTAAATCATACACGTACTCCGTATTTGTTCGCGGATCGGTGTATACCGTCATGCCTTCTAACTGCGTCAGATTTACAACAAGAATGGCTGCAGACAAGAAAAATTCGGGTGTTCCTGCAAAATTATTACTTGGAGCTCCTTTATTGGTTTGTCCGCCTTGAGCGACTAATAAAAACGTTTCGCCATCTTTTTCAAACATGTCCATGCCGTTAATGGCATGATTTTCTTCACAACGTGGTAAACCACGAACCAAATCGGTTTTTTCCCAAACGCCATTAATTTTTTCGAGTTTGGATATCATGCTGGAATTGGTGTCTAAATTACTGTCATTTCCACCAGAACCACCACCTAATAAATAATCAGATGAGGTGACATATAAGATAGGGTTTTGTGCTGTTCCTGCTGCAAGAATACCTGTTACCAACCGTTGTTGACTGGGGTTAAAAACGCCTAAATCGTTATGATTTGGAATGCCTGTTCGGATTTTAGTAATTTCTTCACTAGCAATTACGGTATACTGACCATTTCCTGCACTGGCATTATCACGCTCAATGGTATAAGCCCAGATAAGTCCGTTTTGTTGCGAAACGTATAAGCGGTTGTCTGGACCAAAATCTAATGAGGTGGGATTTAAAACCCCTTCATTGAGTAATCCGGTGGAGCCAAAACTAATAGTTTGTGAATAGCTGGTAAAACAGCATAGTGAGGTAATCATCGCGATTGTTGATAGAAAACATCGCAAGGTTTTAGTGAAAGTAATCAAAAACATCATAATATTTTTTTCGTTTGTTTGCTATTAATCGAAAAAAATTAATTAGGAATACCGTTGTAAAAATAGGTATAAGGCTTAAGAGTTTATGTAATAAAAAATAGTTTTCGTTGAAGTTGAATAAATATCGGTTATGTGTACCTAGAATAAAAAAATCCGAAGCAACGCTTCGGATTTTTCTTATATAAATATTGTAATATGGTCTTAATCATTAACTAAAACCCAATCGCCTTTAGCTATAAGTGGCTCCGCTTGTTTGAATTTTACCGTTTTGTTTTCACCACTCATCACGTGTTTGATGGTTACTTTATCATTACGGCCAATTTTTGGACTATCGCGAACAATCGTTTCTACAACCTCTGGTTGGCGTTGCGTATTGCTTGCTGCACGATTTTGAGCCGAACGTTCATCTAAATTCTGAATCTCTTCTTTTTGTGTCTGAAGGTTTTCTCTTTTATTAGATTGACGTGCTTCTTGAATGGCATCTGTGGTTTCCTGTGGTAATTCACCTTTAAATAAAAATGAAATCACATCTTTATTCACTTTATCAATCATGCCTTTGAATAATTCAAATGCTTCAAATTTATAGATAAGTAGTGGGTCTTTTTGTTCGTGAACGGCTAATTGAACGGATTGTTTCAACTCATCCATTTTACGTAAATGGGTTTTCCATGAATCATCAACAATGGCTAATGTGATGTTTTTTTCGAAATCATTCACTAATTGCTTCCCATAGGTTTCATAGGCTTTCTCTAAATCGGTTACTACCTGAATTGTTTTAACACCATCGGTAAAAGGCACTACGATACGCTTGAATTTATCGCGTTGTGTTTCGTATACATTCTTAATAACTGGAAATGCTAATTCCTCATTGCGTTCCCT
>CBFHJN010000302.1:0-3171 GCA_965655805.1 Flavobacteriaceae bacterium | reverse complement strand
AATACTGCAATATATAAGCGTAGATTTTTCATATTGGTCAAAAGTAAAGTAAAAATATAATAAAATAGTTAATTTAAGAATTTTGCATTCAACTCTTTTGTTGGAATCATACAAGATTCTTTTCTGCCAAACCATTTATACCGATTTTTTGCGATAAAATCATAAACCGAATTTCTAATAAATGGTGGAATTACATAAAAAACAGGTAATAAATTCCGCGGAAACCCCAATTTAGAAGCAATTTTTATAGCTGCTTTTGATTTATAAGTTAGTTCGTTTCCAGAAGAATATAACAAAATAGAATCCATTTTTCTGGTGTCAATATTGAATTTTTCAATTATTTGTTTACCAGTTTCACTTTGCAATGGTGCAAACATAAACACATTATTTTTGTCGTGTTTAATTACGTAATTAATAGCATCGTTACACAAATTGCAAACACCATCAAAAAGTACTAACTGTTTATTTTCGGGTAATTCGTAAATCATAGCTCAAAAATACGCAACAAATAGTTATAAGTGAATAAGTTCGTTATTTTTTAGCAGCTTCTACTAACTCCAACTGTTCCATACTTACATTGGTAGTAAACATACCGTAATTAACAATGGCTTTGTTTTTTTCAATACTGTCTATACTGCCAACAGCACGACCATCTTGCAGTCGAACACGATCGCCAATTTTTAAAACAGGTTTTGGTGCCACAGGTTTGTTCTTTTCCTTTTCTTTGGCTACTTTTTTCTTTTTGCGGATAACAGCTACCGTTTTTTCGGCTTCTTGTTTTACTTTTTCAACTTTAGCTTTCTCGGCTTTCTGCTTTTTAACCGTTGTTTTCTTACGCTTGGAGTTTTCAATTTGAACCAGTTTAAATAACTCGTTCATTAATTCGCGTTTTTGCTTGTTATTGAAATATTTAGCAGATAAATCATCTATTTTCTGACCCAAATATATCAATCGTTGGTTACTATCATATAATTCTTGATAGCTTTCAAGCTTCTTCTGGATTTTTAAATTGATTTCTTCTAACTTTTCAGCTTCAGTCTGTTTTTTACGCTCGTTTTCTTTTAGTGATTGTTCTGTTTTTTCAAGTTTTGAACGTTCCTTTTGAAGTTTGGCAATGGTTCTATCAAAACGAACTTTGCCTTTTTCAATTTTCTTTTTAGCACGATTTATCAAACTATAGGGAATACCGTTTTTTTGCGCGACTTCAAAAGTAAATGAACTTCCTGCTTGTCCTAAAGCCAATTTGTAGATGGGTTCTAACGTTTTTTCGTCGAACATCATATTGGCGTTTTGCATAAATGGTAGTTCGTTAGCCAGAATTTTAAGATTGGAGTAGTGGGTTGTAATAATGCCATAGGCTTCCCGATGGTAAAATTCCTCCAGAAAAGTTTCCGCCAAAGCACCTCCTAATTCTGGATCAGAACCGGTTCCAAATTCATCAATAAGAAACAGGGTGTTTTTGTTACATTTCTTAAGAAAATAATTCATCTGTTTTAAGCGATAACTGTAGGTGCTTAAATGGTTTTCAATGGATTGATTATCGCCAATATCGGTAATAATTCTATCGAATAAAAACACATGGCTACGCTCATGAACCGGAATTAAAAAACCAGATTGCAACATAATTTGTAGTAATCCAACAGTTTTTAAGGTGATACTTTTTCCACCAGCATTTGGGCCAGAAATGACTATTATGCGATTGTTTTCGGTTAGCTGAATGGATTGCGGAAAGGTTTTTTCCTCCTTCTTTTTATTACTTAAATAGAGAAGTGGATGTAAGGCATCGCGCAATAATAATTCGCGATTTTCACTAATTTCAGGCAAAACAGCATCCATAGACTTGGCATATTTAGCTTTAGCTGAAATAACATCAATGTCTGTTAAAAATGCTTGGTATTGTTTTAAAAGCGGTAGAAATGGACGGATGAAATCGGTTAGTGCTTTTAGTATACGTATAACTTCTTCACTTTCGTCATATTCTAAATTATTCAGTTCGCGTGTATATTGCAATGTAGTTTCGGGTTCGATGTAAACAATGCTTCCCGTTTTACTGCCACCCATTATGGCACCTTTAACTTTTCGTCTGTACATAGCTTTTACTGCTAAAACACGCTTGTTATCTACTACAGATTCCCGAATATCATCAAGATAATCTAATTGATGATACGTGTTTAAAGCCGAGGCAAAACTTTGATTTATTTTTCCTTTTACCTTGTTAATTTCTTGACGTAATTCCTTTAAAAGTGGCGAAGCATTATCTTTAACGTCTCCAAACCTATCGATAATAGCATCAATTTCTTCAATTAATAGCTTGGTAACTTCAATGTCTGATGCAAATTCATATAAGTTTATATAATATTCCTTGAATTTTTTTAAGAATAGAATAATGTCATTTACCGTTATGGAAATGGAAATGATTTTTTTAAGACTATGTGCTTCTAAATAGGTGTTTTCAATTTTTAAAAGCTTGAGTTCTTTTGCAATAGTTTCAAATCCGTGATTGGGAATGCGATTATCATTCAATAAGGATGCTAAATATTCATTAGTCAATGCCAACGCTTTGATAGCTGTTTCTTTATTTTTTAAAGGTGAAAGAACCAAAGTAGCGTCATGACCTAATGCTGTTATACACAACTCACTTACTTGTTGTAAAACTGTTGAAAATTCTAAATCTTGGAGCGTTTTTTCGTGAATATGAATCATAATGTTCCTTCTGTGAAGGGATAGCTTTTTAGGATAGCAAAAATACGGATTATGTTTAAACTAAAATAAAGATAAAAGTATAAGTTGGTTTTATAATTATGTAGATTTGATGGCTTATAAAAAATTATATGAAATCATTAAAATTTGCCCTTTTATTTACTGCGCTTATTACACTAATAGCTTGTAACAATAATTACAAAAAATTCGCTGAAAAGCCTAATTATATAACGAATCCGAGCAATCACTTGAAGTCTTATTTTGATGCTTATGATGCATCATTAAAACTTTGGGATATTCCAACTGATGAACTTTATATTCCAACCAGTTTTGGCACAGCACATGTTGTGGTTGCCGGTCCAGCAAATGGTGAACCTATGGTTCTGTTGCATGGTATGAATGCCAGTTCCACCATGTGGTATCCAAATGCGAAGGCACTGGCTCAAGACTACAGGTTATTTGCAATCGATT
>CBFHJN010000301.1:0-3172 GCA_965655805.1 Flavobacteriaceae bacterium | reverse complement strand
ATATTAAAACTATCTTTAAAAGATTAAATTAAAACTTTTTGTTATGAAAAAAAAATACATAAAAGATGTTTTTCTTTTTTTCGGAATAATATTCATATCCATTAATTCCTTTGCTCAAGAAAAATCGTCTATTTGGACAGAAACTACCGTAAATAGAATTGATGCAAAAGCGGTTCAGTTTTACAAACAAAACCCTAAAAAATCTATTTTATTTGATGTAGATTTAAATGCGTTGTCATCGATTTTGGTAAACGCCACCAGGAGCGAGTTTTATGACAGAACATCAAACGTTGTAACACAATTTCCTAATGCTGAAGGTAAATTTGAATCTTTCCGGATTAGTGAGGTTTCAATTATGGAACCTAGTTTAGCTGCAAAATTCCCTAACATTAAAACCTATGTAGGCGTTGGAATTGAAAATCCAGCAGCTATTCTACGGTTAACTATTACTCCAGAAAAGGGTTTGAGTGGTATGGTTCTCTCTGAAAAGAAAACGGTTTTTATTGAACCATATACTAATGATCTAAGAACTTACATTACGTTTGTTAATTCAGAAGGAGATGTGAATACCAATACGTTTATTTGTGAAACGGAATCTTTCCTTGAAAAAAGTGGTGTTTCAGACGAAGATTACGCTGCTCTTAGAAATGCAGATGATGGCCAATTAAGGACTTACAGATTGGCTTTAGCTTGTACGGTTGAATATTCTCAATTTCATGGAGGAACTGTAGGAAGCGTCATGGCTGCTATGACCAATACAATGAATCGTGTTAATGGTGTGTATGTACGCGATTTAGGCTTAACTATGACTATGGTAGATAATACAAGTATTATTTTTTTAGGTCCAGCACCAAATTCCGATCCGTATACAAATAATGACGGATTTGCCATGTTAAATCAAAATCAGACAACCTGTGATAATAATATTGGCTCTGCAAATTATGATATTGGTCATGTGTTTAGTACAGGTGGAGGAGGTGTAGCTCAATTAAATTCTCCTTGTACAGGAGGAAAAGCACGAGGTGTTACAGGTTCTGGAGCACCTGTTGGTGATGCATTTGATATTGATTATGTAGCTCATGAAATGGGCCATCAATTTGGAGGAAATCATACACAAAATAACAGCTGCCAAAGATCAGGTAGATCTGTAGAGCCAGGTAGCGCATCTACAATTATGGGTTATGCAGGTATTTGTGCACCTAATGTGCAGAGTAATAGTGATGATTATTTTCATGGTGAAAATATAAAAGAAATGTGGTTAAATATCTCATCAGGACTTAGTAGTACTTGTGGAGAATCAGTTGCCAGTGGAAACACGGCACCTACCGCTAGTGCAGGCTCAAATTACGCCATTCCACCTTTAACAGCCTTTAAGTTAACAGGAGCTGCAACGGATGCCGATGCTGGAAATGTGCTGACGTATTGTTGGGAACAAAATGACGCCACTCCAGCTACAATGCCACCACTACCAACGAACACAGCAGGACCAACTTTCAGATCGTTAGATCCAAAGCCGGTTCCTGTTCGATATTTTCCTGACTTCAATACGGTGTTATCAGGATCTTTGGCAACAACTTGGGAAGTTATTCCGTCCGTAGCAAGAACTATGGGCTTTACTTTTACGGTCAGAGATAATGCACCTGTGGCTGGAAATACACAATCTGATCAAATGATTGTTTCAGTTCAAAATGCAACACCGTTTACCGTAAGTACGCCACCTACATGGGAGCCAGGTTCTATTCAAACAGTTAATTGGGTTGTTGGTAGTACCAATATCGCCCCTATAAATTGTCAAACAGTTAATATATTATTTTCTTCCGATGGTGGTGCAAATTTTAATACCACTTTAGCTTCAGGCGTACCTAATACGGGTTCTGCTAGTATAACAGTTCCTAATATAGCGGCTAATAATAACTCACGAATTTTAGTGGAAGCTGCAGATAACATTTTTTATGCTATTACCGACATCTTCTCACTATCAAATGAGTCGGATTTTAGTATTAGTAACTCAACAGGAGCCCAATCTGCTTGTAATTTAGATGGTGTTAGTTATGATTTTGACTATGTTACTTCAAACGGTTTTTCTGAAACCACAACGTTCACAGCTTCAATATCTCCAGCACTACCACAGGCAAATTTAGCTTTCACACCTACAACTTTAGATGCTAATGGTTCTTTCACGTTAGATGTAACAAATCTTTTGGGAGCAACACCTGGAAATTATACAATTACAGTTACAGCAACAGCTCCTTCAGTTGTTAAAACTGAAACTGCAGCACTTACGGTATCAAATGGTCTTTGCGCTTCTGCAGCAACCAGTGTAGATGCAGATAGAATAACTAGAGTAGTATTTAATACGATTGATAATTCTTCTGTGGCACCAACCGCAGATGATCCCTATCAAGACTTTACAGCTATAACAACTAGTATAGAAAGAGGTCTAGATTATGATATATCAGTTGATGTAAATACAAACGGCGATTTTTTCTATGTTAATAAAGTATGGATAGATTGGAATCAAAACTGTAGTTTTAGTGATCCTGGTGAAGAATACGATTTAGGATCAGCTAGTAATGGGGTAAATATACCTACTGGTAATTCACCATTATCAATTTCTGTACCCATGGATGCTGTATTGGGTTCCACAACCATGAGAGTTGGTATGAAGAATACAAATGGAGTAGCTAATGATTTTGGACCCTGTGAAACTGGCTTTTTTGGTCAAATAGAAGATTATTCTGTATTTATTGAACCGTCATTAAGTGTGGATGAATTTCAATTAAACACCCTTAATGTGTATCCTAATCCAACGCAAGGTGAACTGAATATTAAATTAAACAACACCGACGATATCGATATTTCGATATATGATATGAGAGGACGTCGTGTTTACAATCAGTTTAACAATAATAAAACAAAAATTAGAACGTTAAACGTTAGTTCTTTAGCTACAGGTATGTATTTATTACGTGTTGAAAGAAATGGTAATAAAACCACCAAAAAAATTCTAATTAAATAGAATTCCTAAATGTTATTTAAAACTCCGAAAGCAATTTCGGAGTTTTTTTTGCTATTTTAAGGGTATGTAAACAACTAGTTTCAATCGCTCGCTTTACTTTAAGTCTTATTCAAATTGTATTAGTTTTAAAGAAAAGGCAGTTGGAAGGGGTAT
>CBFHJN010000300.1:0-3202 GCA_965655805.1 Flavobacteriaceae bacterium | reverse complement strand
ATTTTTCAATAATTTGATCATAATTTTTATAACCTTTTCCATCAGCTCCTAAACCGTTACGTTTAATTTCAAGCGATTGTGTGGCTTTATGCAATGCTTCTTGGAATGAACGGCCAATTGCCATAACTTCTCCAACAGCTTTCATTTGCAGTCCTAATGTTCTATCAGACCCTTCAAATTTATCAAAATTCCAACGTGGTATTTTAACTACTACATAGTCTAGAGTCGGCTCAAATAATGCAGACGTAGAACCTGTGATTTGATTGGTTAATTCATTCAAATTATAACCAATTGCTAATTTTGAAGCGACTTTAGCAATAGGATAACCCGTTGCTTTACTCGCTAATGCTGAAGAACGCGATACGCGTGGATTAATTTCAATAGCTATAATATCTTCATTATTATCTGGACTAACCGCAAACTGCACATTACAACCTCCAGCAAAATCGCCAATACTGCGCATCATATGGATAGCCATATCACGCATGCGTTGGAACGTTGTATCGGATAAGGTCATAGCAGGTGCAATGGTAATAGAATCGCCTGTATGAATACCCATAGGGTCCATGTTTTCTATAGTACAGATAATAACCACATTGTCGTTTTTATCACGTAACAATTCCAATTCGTATTCTTTCCAGCCTAAAAGGGCTTTATCAATCATCACTTCATGGATAGGTGAAATTTCTAATCCACGTGTTAATAATTCGTCAAAATCTTCTTCTTTATATACAATAGACGCACCATCTCCACCCAATGTGTAGGATGCTCTAATGACTAAAGGGAAACCGAATTCTTGTGCAATTTCTTTTCCTTTTAAATAGGAAGTTGCTGTAGCCTGTGGGGCCATTGGGACACCAATTTCCAACATCAATTCGCGAAATTTTTCACGATCTTCCGTTATGTTTATGGCTTCAATATCAACACCTATTAGTGTAACATCAAAATCTTTCCAAATACCTTTTTCATCCGCTTCAATAGCTAAATTAAGTGCTGTTTGTCCACCCATAGTTGGCAGAACCGCATCAATTTGTGGATGTTCCTTTAAAATTTTAATAATGGATTTTGTGGTCAAAGGCAACAAATAAACATGATCTGCCATACTTGGGTCCGTCATGATAGTTGCTGGATTAGAGTTGATTAAAATGGTTTCAATTCCGTCTTCTCTTAAAGATCGTAAGGCTTGAGTTCCAGAATAATCAAATTCGCAAGCTTGACCGATAACTATGGGACCTGAACCTATAAGCAGAACGGATTTTATGTTTTTGTTTTTAGGCATGTTGAAATGTTTTTTGCAAAATTAGTTAACGTAAGGATATAAAAAAAGGCGTTACCCATAGGGAACACCTTTATATATTAACAATTGTTAATTCATTATTTTTTATGTCTTAGTTCAGAAGATACAGATATTTTCTTTCTTCCTTTAGCTCTTCTACGAGCAAGGACTTTTCTTCCATTAGCACTAGCCATTCTTTCTCTGAAACCATGCTTGTTTTTTCTTTTTCTTTTTGACGGCTGAAATGTTCTTTTACTCATTACTTATATCTTTAAAATCTTCTTAAATATCTTTTTTGCTTATTGTTGTCCTATCTCTAAAACTGCGTGCAAATATACAAACCCTTTTTTATTTAACAAACCTTATTTTAAAAATATTTTTTAGATAAAAATTTAGTTTCTTTGCAGTCCTTAAACAAGGCTACAAAATGCATAGAATTTTACCGACTATTATATTACTATTCACCTTACTAGGGTGCAATTTGCAGGCACAAACACTGTTGCAATATAATCTAAAAATAAATGATAGTATAGTTGTTAATCAAAAGGCCAATCAGAAAATTACACAAGATATTGATGGGTCTAAACATGAAATGACCAATGTATTAGAAAGCACTTTCGTTTTTATTGTTAAAAAGGTAACAGATAGTTCTTATGTGTTAGATTTTTCTTTTAAACTATTTAAATTGAATTCAACATCTAATTTGTATGGCGAAATTATGTCGATTGACACCTCTGCTCCTATTGAACCAGAAGACATGGAAGCAGCCATTTTTTCTGGCTTAACAAAATCGAAGCTTAAAATAGAACTTCTAAAAAATGGTGATATTATAAATATTCGTGGCACAAATAGTATGATAACCAATATGTTGGATCGTTCTGGTATAGCAGACGAATACACCAAACAACTCATGATTGAAGAAATGAAAAAGGAGTTTGGCAGCAAGAGTTTAGCCAATAGTTTTGAGCAGTTTACCTATATTTATCCATCTAAAAAAAAGGTTATTGGTGAGCGTTGGGAAAATATGTACGCTGGCGATTTGGAAGCTAAAAATACCTGGACACTTCAAGCCATATCGCCTACAATAGATATTTTGGGTTCATCTCAAATTTCTATAAAATCCGTGGAAGATAATTTCAATATGCTTTTAGAAGGTGAGCAAAAAACAAGGATTTCGTCCGATGCTAAAACTGGTGTTGTAAAAACTATGACTGTAACTTCTAAAACTCAAGGTAACACTGTATCTTTGCAAAATAATTCGGTAAAAATACCAACAACTATAAATTCTGTTACAACATATAAAACGAAACTTTATGTACAATAAAATTATAAAATTAATCATAGCATTCGGTATTATAGCATATGCCATATATCAATTTATTGAAGGTAATATTGGTAACGGAATCATGTTTATTTTACTATCATTAATCTTTATTTTTCTATACTTTAAAAACGAATTTATCCTATTAGCGTTTTTGAGATTGCGTAAGCAAGACTTTGAGGGTGCTAAAAAATGGCTAGATAAAATAAAGAATCCTAGTAGTGCATTGGTTAAGAAACAAGAGGGTTATTATTATTATTTACATGGTATTATGGTTTCACAATCTAATATGAATGAAGCGGAAAAGCATTTCAAGAAAGCCGTTTCATTAGGCTTATCCATGGATCATGATTTAGCGATGGCGAAGTTGAATTTGGCTGGAATAGCGTTTACCAAAAACAGAAAAAATGAATCTAAACTTCTTTTAAAAGAAGCCGAAAAATTAGATAAACGAAATATGCTTTCTGATCAGATTAAAATGATGAAGGAAAACATGAAACGTTCGCAAGGGCCAACACAGCATTATGGACAAAACCAAATGCGTGGTAAAAGACGTTAATTTACAATAAAGGAGACCAAAGTCGACAATAAGACTCTTTGAGTTT
>CBFHJN010000299.1:0-3208 GCA_965655805.1 Flavobacteriaceae bacterium | reverse complement strand
ATATTTTACGCACTCCGTTTTTTATTCACTTAGCACAGATTTGAGCCTTGTTACATATTTAGTTATTAATTAAGTATATTTGCAATATAACATTCAATAACAATAAAAATAAATAACTGATTATCAGTATTTTATAAAAAATTATTATACAAAATAACAATTATGAGCTTAGTAAGCAGAAAAGAATATGCCGCCATATCAAAAACAAAAGTTGCTAATGTTAATGTTTACGTTAAGCGGGGTAAAGTTATTGTTGAGGATGATGGCTTAATAGATACTGAAAATCCTATAAATAAAATTGCCACTGATAATTGGGTTAAGTTGCATTATGAAAAAGAAGCAAAGAAAAAAATTGAACAAAAAATAAGTAATGAAAAACCACAAGAAAAACCAAAGGTTGAAAAAGCTGTAAAGCGTGGTCGTAAGCCAAAAACAAAAGCAGATAAGCATACAGAGGAATTATTATCACTAGACCAAAGAAAAAAGCAGGCTGATGTATTGCTTCAAGAGCGAAAGGCTGAGGTCGAAAAAATGAAGCTTGATAAATTAGCAGGTAAATTAATACCAGTTGACTTGGTGTTTCAAGTTTTAAACATTCATAATAAATCCATATTTGCCACCTTTCAAAGTGATGTAGAAAATCTTGCCAGTGTATTTTGTGAAATATTAGCAGAGGGTGACAGGTCGAAGTTAAGCGAGGTTACTCAAAAGATTTCAGAAAAATTAATTGATACAGTTGATAAAAGCAAAGAACTAGCAGAACTAGAAATTGATAATGCTGTGGCTGAATATGCAGAAACAAGGTCAAGAGGTGAGCGAAAATAATCACACACCAAAAAACAGAATTAGATATTAATGGAACAAAAAAATATAATAGATAGTTGGCGAAATAAACTTAGCGAGTATAATAAAAAGCTGTATAATTTTAAGACGGTTAAGGACTTACCAAGCGAGTGGGTTGAAAAAAATATTATCTTACCAAAAGAGGTATCAAGATTTAACGGTAAAATGAGTTATGACTTATCGCCTTATGCTCGTGAAATCATAGATTGCTTACATCCTGCAAATCCAACTAGAATGGTAAGTGTTATGAAGTCAGCACAAAGTGGAATCACTCAAGGTGTGATAGTGCCAGGCATGGCTTATATCATTTCAGAGAATCCAGATAATTTTTTATTCACTGCTGGGGATAAGGACTTAGCTAAGAAAACAATTAGAGAGCGTTTTGACAACATCATGCAAGCTAGTGGCTTAAAGCACTTAATTAGACCAAATACAATAAGAGCAAAAGGGCAAAGGTCAGGAGATACAGATTTGTCAAAGGAATTTGCAGGAGGTAGTGCAATAATTGAAGGTACTAACAACGCTGGTAAATTTAGATTCTTTAGCGTTAAGACTGTTTTTATGGATGATTTTGATGCAGCACCAAAGTCAGATAAAACAGAGGGGTCAATTCGTAAAATAGTAGATGGACGTCAAACGTCTTACGGAAATTTAGCAAAGACATTCTACATATCAACACCAACGGTAACTCAAACATCAAATGTTTATGACGTATATATGCAAGGCGACCAGCGCAAATGGCATTGGCCTTGTCCTAATTGTGGAGAATGGATGCCAACTGATTTTCAGATTAAAACAGGTTCAGGTAAATACGCTGGTATCGTTTGGGAGCTTGATGAAGATAAGAATCTAATCGAGGATAGTGTTAAATATTGCTGCCCACATTGTGAGCATAAAATTACACAAAAAGAAAAATACGATTTGAACTTAAAAGGCAAATGGATACCAACTGCAAAGCCAGTAGATAAGTATTTCAGAAGCTATTATATGAACTCATTAATCATACCTCCAGGCTTTATAGGTTGGGTTGATTTGGTTAAGGAATTTTTGCAAGCAAACCCGCCAGATGGTAGGACAAATATTGATTTGCTGAAAGTGTTTAATAATGTCAGGCTAGGTTTACCATTTGAAGAAAAAGGCGAAGCACCTAAGATAATGCAGTTAATGAAAAACACTAGGGAATATGAAGTTGGAATAGTACCAGATGAAACATCAAAAAGTGATGGTAATGGAGATATTGTATTAATCACATTGGCTGCTGACTTAGGTGGTATTATGAAACCAGATGACGGCATTGAAGATGTTAGAATTGATTGGGAGATACTAGCCTATGCAGAGAACGGCGTTACATATAGCATCAATCAGGGAGCGATAGGAACATTTAAGCGTAAACATACTAAAAGCCAAAAAGACATCGATAATGACGCTCGCAGAGTGAAATATACCTATATGCATGGCCAACAAAATAGCGTTTGGCAATATTTGGAAGAAATTATCAAAAGCGATTTAAGAAGCGAATCAGGTGAAGATTATATGATTAGTTTGAGCATTATTGACACAGGTCATTTCACTAGATATGCAAATCAATTTATTTCTATGTTTGATAATAATCATCCAGTATATGGAATCAAAGGTAGAGCTGAAAGCAAATTTAGAAAATTAGAAAAAGATACGCCACAGGTTAAAAAAAGTAGAGAGAGTGCTAAGTTATATATTGCAGAAGTTGAGCAGCTAAAAGATGAGTTAGCAAGTTATATGAGATTAAGACAAAGCGATGATGGAAGTCAGCCAGAGGGCTTTATGAACTTTCCAGAGCCTAGTGGCGGTAAATATACAATGAAAGGCTTTTTTAAGCATTTTGAAAGTGAGCAGCGTAAAGAAGTGATTGAAAATGGTGAGGTTGTAGGTTTTAAGTGGGATAAAAAAAGCAGTTTGATTGAAAATCACTTTTGGGATGTCAGGATTTACAATTTAGCGGCAAGGTATATTTATTTGGATATGATTAAGAAAAGCGATTCAAAATATAGAAATTTGACATGGGCTGATTATGTTACACTCATAAAATCTTAAAAAGCATAAGAGGTATAAAGATAAATTTTAAGTTTTTGAATAAAGATAAATGTTAAAATAGTGAATAAATATGAAATAAATAGTTTATGTTTGTACTCTATATTTTCCTCATAAAAAAAATCCAACTTTGCATTGTTGGTTATTTACTTTTTTTGTTCACTTGAAAGCCCTGCAGAACGTAGGGCTTTTTTTATAATGCATATTGTGGCTTTTTTATAACGCATATTTTGTCTTTTTTTGTTAATAAAATAAACATTTAACAATTCAAGTTAAAAATTAATTATATTTGCATATA
>CBFHJN010000298.1:0-3210 GCA_965655805.1 Flavobacteriaceae bacterium | reverse complement strand
ATAAGTAACAAGAAGTCTATTTTTTCTTATTCATTTTATAAAGTAAATAAATAAAACCTGCTAAAAAATGAAATATAATAACACCAGCTACGATATATAATGTTACATTTGAACCGTCGCGCATAGATAAAAATTTTTATAAATTTACGTGATTTTAAAATACCTAAAGGTTACAAATGTTACACAAAAAAGTTGTTTTTTTTACACTAATAATAGGTTTACTATTCTGGAATTGTCAAGATAAAAATAAACAAGAAAACACACAACCCGAAACCAGCAAATCGGTCGTAAGAATTGATTACGCCACAGGTTTTAGCATAACAAAATACGCTAACTATTCATTGCTAACTATTAAAAATCCATGGCCTGATTCTGATAAAAATTACAGCTATTTATTACTCACTAAAGAGCAGGCTGCCGTGAGTACATTTAATAAAGATGATTATGATGGGATAATTACCATTCCTGCTGAAAAGATAGTTGTAACTTCTACTACACATATTCCTGCTCTTGAATTATTAGGCGTAGAAAACACGCTTATCGGCTTTCCTGGAACGGATTATATTTCTTCCGAAAACACTAGGGAATTAATTGATTCTGGAACCATTCGTGAATTAGGTAAAAATGAAGGTATTAATACCGAAGTATTATTAGAATTAAACCCAAATGTAGTTATAGGCTTTGGGATAGATGGAAATAACAAAAGCTTTGAAACCATTAGAAAATCTGGAATTCCTGTTATCTATAATGGTGATTGGGTTGAAACCTCTCCTTTAGCAAAAGCCGAATGGATTAAATTTTTCGGCGCTCTTTATAATAAAAATGAACAAGCTGAAAGCGTTTTTAAAACCATTGAAACCAATTATCTAGAAGCTAAAAATTTGGCTAAAAATGCCAAAAAAAAATCAAGTGTTTTGAGTGGTGCTATGCATAAGGATATTTGGTATTTACCAAGTGGCTCCAGTCCAGAGGCGCAACTTTTAAAGGATGCCAACGTAAACTATTTATGGGGAAATTCGAAAAGTAAAGGCAGTCTTGCTTTAAATTTTGAAGTAGTTTTTGATAAAGCCAAGGATGCTGATATTTGGATTAGCCCTTCTTATTACAACTCATTAAACGCGCTCGAAAAAGCTAACGCACATTATACACAATTTAATGCTTTTAAAACTAAAAACGTGTATTCCTTTGTGAATACGGTTGGTAAATCAGGAGGTGTCACCTATTATGAGCTTGGAACAGCTCGACCTGATTTAATATTGAAAGACTTGGTGAAAATTGCCCATCCAGAATTACTTGAAAATTACGACTTGCAATTTTTCCAACTGCTTCAATAATACGATATTTGCACCTTTAGGCTCACCCCTTTATGAATACCAAATACAAATACAGTTTTATTTCACTCATCGTCATACTTATTTTTTGCTTTTTTGCGAATATAAGTTTGGGTTCAGTTTCTGTTCCTTTTAAAACAGTTCTGGAAAGCTTATTGGGCATAACAGATAATTATATTATTCAAAATTACCGCTTACCAAAAGCATTGACAGCTATTTTAGTGGGTTCAGGATTAGGTATTTCAGGATTACTTATGCAAACGCTTTTTAGAAATCCGTTAGCAGGCCCTTTTGTTCTAGGTATTAGCTCTGGTGCCAGTTTAGGTGTTGCACTTGTAATTTTAGGTGCCGGAATTTTTGGTGGTGTTTTTGCATCCATATTAATTTCAAAATGGAGTATTATTATAGCGGCAAGTTTGGGCAGTTTTTTAGTCCTTATGGCGGTTTTAACCGTATCAGCAAAAGTTCGAGACACGATGGCAATTTTAATTATTGGCCTTATGTTTGGCAGTATCACAGCTGCAGTGGTTAGTGTACTCTCCTACTTTAGTTCAGCCGAACAATTACAGCAATATATTTTCTGGGGATTTGGTAGTTTGGGGAATTTATCTTGGGAAAAATTATTGATTTTCTTTAGTGTTTATATGATTGGATTAATTTTAACTATATTTTCAATTAAAGCATTGAACTCCCTCCTACTAGGTGAAAATTACGCAAAAAGTCTCGGTGTAAATTTGCAGCAAAGCCGCTTGATTATTATTTTGGCCACCAGTTTATTAGCAGGAACCATTACCGCTTTTGCTGGACCCATTGCATTTATTGGTTTAGCAATACCACATATGGCGCGGCAAGTTTTTACGACTTCCAATCATAAAGTACTAGTGCCAGCCGTATTTTTATTTGGTGCTATTATTATGCTGATTTGCGATAGTATTGCCCAATTACCTGCAAGCGATTATACCTTACCAATTAATGCCATAACCTCATTAATTGGTGCGCCTGTTGTTATTTGGCTTTTAGTACGAAAACGAAAAATGTTGTTTTAAAATAGATAGAAATAAACATGAGCTGTAACTAAGAGCAAGGCGAAGAATTTCAAAATAAGAAGATAAAACCAAAATGCAAAAATTATCGTTCAATTTAGTTTCGGATAAGAGAACATCAAGATTCGATATTGGTATTTCACAAAAATTCTTTTGGACTGGAATAATAGGATTTATTATTTTCTTTATTCTTAATTGGTTCTTAAAAAAATTCTTCAATATAAACTCTGAAGAACTGCAATTCATAAAATATATTCTATTTGGTTGTGTTATTTGTTTTATGATTGGCAATTTTTATGGACTTTTTGAATCCAATGGAAATAATACAGTTATTAAAGGGTTCATAACATTTGATGAAAATGAAATTACTATAAATAACGCGAAAACATATAGCATTTTTAAAGTTAGTAATTTAAAATTTGATGGATATGACTACATAGGTCGTTATATCAATATTATGTCAGATGGAGATCCAATTAGAAGTTATGGAGGGGATAATTATGTTGAATTTAATTATTTAAACGAAAAATTTAGATTTCAGTTTGTTGTAAATTCGCCTCGCCATAGAGAATTATTAAACGAAGAAATTATTCCAAAAATGAAACTAAAGAATAAATTTTTAATGCTAGCGAAATAGTAACTATATAATGAATAAATCCAATCCAAATACCATCCTCAAAACCGAAAATTTATCAATTGGTTACAAGACTAAAAAGACAGAAACGGTTGTGGCATCCAACATTAACATGACCTTACAAAAAGGGCAATTAATTGGTTTAGTTGGAGCGAATGGTATTGGAAAATCTACTTTGTTACGAACGCTAACTAACGTGCAG
>CBFHJN010000297.1:0-3214 GCA_965655805.1 Flavobacteriaceae bacterium | reverse complement strand
TAATGTAGTTTCAAAAATTATAATTATCGAAGCATTACCGTGTATGCGTGAAGTAATGATGCCCAACGTACCAGCAGAAAGCTTTCAATATAACAGTCCATACAATCAACAGATGCTTGATATGGAAGAGCAACAATTTAAAAACATGGCTTCTATGATGGCTTCGAATATGACAATAAACGACGATAAAAAAGATATTCTAACCAAATGGATCATTCAGGCTGACCGAAAAACGTGGGTTTATGGATATACCGATTTATTAAAACTCGACTTAAGAAATAGTTTAAAGAAAGTAACTTGCAAAACATTAATATTGGGTGCTTCCTTTCCTGATGTAAATGTAGCTAAAGATAACTATGAAAGGCAATATTCAAATTTATTAAACAAAAAAATAATTATGGCCACTAACAGTAAGCACTTTATAATGTTTGATCAGCCAAAATGGTTTTACGAAACTGCAAATGATTTTATAATCGATGAAAAAAAGTAAAACCGAAATTTTTGAAACAATTTATAGCCAGCACCACCCTATGGTTTTACAAATGTGCTTGGGATTTGTAAAAGGCTATATAGATACAGCCAACGATTTGTCTCAAGAAATATTTATAAGTGTATGGAATAATTTAGACAAATTTAGAGGAGCGTCATCTTACAAGACATGGATTTACAGAATAGCCGTAAACACATGTTTACAATTTGTAAAGAAAGATAAAAAAGTAAGAACACTTTCAACCAAAGAATTAGAGAATGAAAGAGATACGGTGGAATCAGAAAGCACGAAGGATGACACTATTTCAAATTTATACAGTGCTATTGGTCAATTAAGAAAAATAGACAGGCTAATAATTATGATGGTTTTGGAAAACCAAGATTATGATAGTATAGCAGAAGTTATTGGTATAAATCCGATAAATGTGAGGGTAAAGATTCACAGAATAAAGAAGCGTCTTGAAAAAATAATGAAAAACTATAAAAATGAATAGCCAATTTAAAAACCTACAAAGTAAATGGGAAAGTAATAAAAAAAGTATGGAACCAGCTACTACAAACTTTGACGAGTTATATAAAAAAATAAAAAATAAAGAAAAAGAGAACTATTTTTTCTATTATGGTACAATTACAATTCTGTTTGTTACGCTTTTAGTAATTTCTCTATTCTTTTACTATGTGGCACCAGTTGAAGAAATGTTAAGCAGAATAGGTGCTGGATTGATGGTTTTAGGTTTAATTTTTAGAATTTTCATTGAAATAATGAGCATATACAAGGCCAAACAAATAAACATCTTGGATACTACATTAAAAACAGCGAAAAACTCAATTAAGTTTCATCAATTCAGAAAAACAATTCATCAAGTAATTGCGCCTATAATCATTGTTTTATACACTGCTGGATTTTATATGATTACACCTGAATTCAGTTTAAATATGAAATTATGGAACTTGGTGTTTATTGATATTTCGTATGTAGTTATTGCAATAATTCTATTTTTTGTAATTAGAAAAGGAGTCAAAAAAGAAATGCAAAAACTAACAGATATTGTGAAATTGAAAAACGAAATAACCGAATAAAAATCAGCACTCCTAAACGTAAATCTATCATAATTTAACGGCGTAAAAAACAGAAACTAATTTGACAATTCTATGACAAATGTGACTTTTGTCACATTTCAATTCAAAAACCTATCGTACATTTGCGATAAGATAGCTCAAAAGCAACAGTTTAGTTAATTTGATAACCGTCATAATTATTATTGGTGAATAACATCTGATTTTTAAAACTAATTCATAAAAATAGGTGAAAAGAAGTTTAGAACATATAGAACACGGTAAGGATACTGAAACTTTGGCAAAATTTGCAAAAGCTTTAGCACATCCAACGCGTATTGCTATTCTAAAACATCTTGAAAATCAAGCCTGTTGTTATACTGGCGATTTAGTCGAGATATTTCCTTTGGCACAGTCTACAATTTCACAACATCTTAAAGAATTAAAAAATGCTGGTTTAATTCAAGGCGAATTAAAACCACCTAAAATAAAGTACTGTATTAATCAAGAAAATTGGAAGATTGCAAAATCATTATTCCTACAATTTTTTGAATGATATTTTTTAATAATTATATCGTCTATTGGCGATAAACAAATAACTGTATTATGAGCAAAGTAATTAAAATATTAGGAACAGGGTGTCCAAAATGTAAAACTATGACAGGTGTTGTACAAGCTGTAATATCAGAAAACAATATAGATGCAACTATTGAAAAAGTAGAAGACATCATGGAAATTATGAAATTCAACGTCATGACAACACCTGCATTGGTAATTGATGATGTCATTACTATAAAAGGCAGAGTCCCTTCAAAAGATGAAGTTTTGGCACTTTTAAAATAAAAAACTATGAAGTATCAAATTAAGGCATCGTCAGTTTCAAATAAGGATGCAGAAATTCATATTAAGCAATCAGATATCGATTTTGGAACCACTTCAAAAACTGCTGAAACATTGCCGAATCCTGCGGAATTATTCTTGGGTGCATTTTCTGCTTGTATGCTAAAAAATGTGGAACGTTTTTCAGGAATGATGAACTTTTCCTATTCAAAAGCTACCGTTGAAGTCCATGCCACACGTCTCGAAAATCCGCCAAGAATGGATAACATCAATTACAACTTGACCATTTACAGCAACGATAAAAAATTGAATACGGATTTATTGAAAAAGAATATTGAAAAATTTGGCACCATCTACAATACGGTAAAACTATCTTGTTCTATTTCTGGCACAATTATCACGATTGAGAATGTTTGATTGGTTACAAAATTTTGCAGATTGGCTCATATATACCGTTTTTGAAGTTGGTACAGAAACTCATTTGGGAACTGCCTTAAATTTCTTTGTATACGATGTTATTAAAATATTAATACTCTTATTTGTCATCGTTTTTATTATGGGAATAGTAAACGCCTATTTTCCTATTGAAAAGCTAAAGGATTACCTAAACAGAAAAAAACTGTATGGCTTAGAATACTTTTTTTCTTCGGTATTTGGAGCCATTACACCTTTTTGCTCCTGCTCTTCCGTTCCGCTATTTATAGGTTTTGTTCAAGGTGGAATTCCATTAGGGGTAACATTTTCATTTTTAATTACGTCACCTTTAGTTAACGAAGTTGCCATAGCCATGTTCATTGGAATGTTTGGTTTAAAAGCCACTTTAATTTAT
>CBFHJN010000296.1:0-3223 GCA_965655805.1 Flavobacteriaceae bacterium | reverse complement strand
TATTATCTTCAAAAAACGTTGCACCTCCAATATTCGCATCTAAGGCAAACTTTTTATTATAATTTGAAGAAATCCAAAAATTAGCGTTCAAACGGTTTTCATAAATAAAATACCGTCCTTCTGCACGTGGTTCAAAATAATCGTATTGTTTTCCGGGTTGAAAATTAAAGTTGCCACCAAAACCATGCAAGCTTTTTAATTGACCTGAAAATGACATCCCAGTGGTGGTTCCTGTATATGTGCTTGGATTCGATAAACGACTATAATCGATAAAACCACTAAAATTATAGCTATTAAAAATTCCTGTTGGTTCAAAAACTCGGTAAGATACTTCTGCGCCGAAATTACTAAAGTTATTTCTAAATTGAAGACCTAAATCATTAATATCATAGGTGTCATCAGCAAATTCATGACCAATCCAGTATTGCCAATTGCCAAATACTTTGGCCAATTCTAATTTATAAAAATAACCCGTTTCTGTGCCAGACTCCAGATTAACATTGCTCATTTTTAATTCGGCTTCCAAATTATAGGTGTTTTTTCTAGTGGTTAAATCTGCTAGAAGGCCAGTTACATTTGCATCTCGAAAATGACCATTTCTGGTTACATTCGTATTAATTAAACTAACCGATGAATTTTGATTAAACTGTTGATCTACCACTAAAATATTATAATTAGCCAAGGGTTCTACCAACTCTTTACGTCTAGTTTGTGTTTCTAAATTATTAACTGTAGCATATGTTTTTTCTGTAATGGCGTTAAAAATACCAACACCTAAACCATTTTTTGTTCTACCGGAAACCTTTACAGCATTCAAAACTTTTGTTTGATTTGGATAATCTAGAATTTCCTCATTAGGACCTAATGTAACAGAACCTGTTGGTTCATTTCCTACACGACGCGAGAAAAATAAATTGCCTTTTGTAAATAAATCAACACCTTCCGTAAAAAACTGACGTTGTTCGGAAAATGTTTGCTCAAAAGGGCCTAAATTTAGTACAACACGATCAAAACCAGCTTGACTAAAATCGGGTATTAAAGTAGCATCCAGAGTGAAATTTTCAGTAATACCATATTTTAAATCCATTCCAGCATTAAATTGGGTTTCGGTTTCACCATCAAACGTATTTACAATACCAGAAACAAAAGGGTAAAATGTTAATCGTGTGGGTGGATCTAAATTGGTTAACCCTTTTAATTGTCCATTGTAAATACCCACATTTCCTTTGGTAACATCTATTGGATTCCACGTAAATTGCGAGCGATCCCGGCGAAAATGGCGGTGAATTTGTAAACCCCAAGTTGGAATTTCTTGGTTGGAAAAGCGTAAGGTTCGGTAGGGTATTTTCATTTCCACAATCCAACCGTCATCAACAATTTGCACAGCACTATCCCAAACGGCATTCCAACCAAAATCTTCACCAATTCCAGGCGATTCAATAGCATCTGCTTGAACTCCTGAACTAAACACAAAAAATTCCGTATTGTTTTGTCCGTCGTTATTGGGATTTAATATGAATCCGAAGAAATCCGACTGACCAAAATCATCACGACGTGTTAACTGACGCATAATATCTTTTGGATTGTCATATAAATAGGCTCCAACATAAATAGCATCATCATCATAGACTATTTTCACAACTGTTCGCGTTTCGGGAGTTTCTTTAATGCCCATTTCTGGTCTGAATTGAACAAAATCCTTGGCTTCTTCAACATCTACCCAAGCATCATCATCTAGCGTTCCGTCAATTTTAGGTGAATTTGTAGTTCGCGTAATATTTAAAGTTTTCTTTTCTTGTGCTAGAGTAATGAAATAGCAAAATGAGAATAATACAAGAAATAGCCTGTTTTTCATGTGGTTTCTTTGATTGATTGACATATGGTTACCTAATAGACCATAAAAAATAAAACGTGTTACACTTTGAGTACAAATCTAAAGTGGTTATTGAAAAATTAGTCATAATTAAACGTTAAAAACCACGATTTTATTTAGCATTACAGCGTAAACCAATAAAAATTTTAGAATAAATAATTAAAAAATTCACATTTGTAAGTAACTGACAAGTCGACTACTATGAATTTTGGAATAAATTTTGCTATCTTAATATTGAATTAGAAAGATTATATGAATTTAGAAAAATTAAGTAAATCAAAGAAATTAGCTTTCGGTTTGTTATTTGATGCCCTGGGATATGTGTCATATATATTTCCGCCTTTCGATTTTGTTTGGGCACCTTTATCAGCATATTTAATGAGTAAAATGTATGCAGGTAGAAAAGGAAAAATAGCTGCGGCATTCTCCTTTATTGAGGAAGCTTTACCTTTTGTGGATATTATTCCATCATTTTCAATTATGTGGTTTTATACCTTTTATTTATCTAATGATGAAAAACCGATAGAACTAATAGAGGATAAAAGAGAGTGATTAAATAATCACTCTCTTTTTGTATATGAGTTATAATGAGTAGGTGAGACCTAAACTGAAATTTCGTCCCATATTATAAATACCATCTGGTTTTAAACGTGACAGGTGATTTATATAGGTTTTATCCGTTAAGTTTGTTCCTGAAATAGTGATAGATAAATCATTATTAAATAGTTGAACGTTACCACCAAAACCAGCACTTAATAAGTTATATCCAGGTGTTGATGTTTCAAACGTGCTTACATTCCCTTGGTTGAAAACCGATTGTAATTTTACAAAAGCATAACTACTTGTGATCTGTTTCATATCAAATTCAACACGAATGGTATTATTTATACTGTTTGCTGGAATTAATGGCAAATAGTCACCGGAATCCAATTTGCCAGTAACGGTTTCAAAACTGCTTTCATAATGCAACCAATCTAATGGATGTGGATGAAAATGCAAACCAACTTCGCCTCCATAAAGTGCTGCGTTATCTTGTACGTAATTATAAACCGGTTCGCTGTCAATGGTTGTTCCATCAGGCGATAAAAAGATATAGTCGTTTATATGGTTGTAAAAACCATTTACGAAAAATTCGATATGCTCGCTTTTAAATTCTAGAGCTAAATCGGTTTGGAAGTTTTGCTCGTTATTTAAGTCAATATTTCCTATTTCATATCTATTCGTTCCATGATGTACACCATCTGATGTTAATTCAGCCAAATTTGGCGCTCTAAAACCGGTTGCTAAATTTAAACGTGCCGTAATATTTTTGGTAACATCTGTTTTTACACCAAAGGCACCATTGAAGCT
>CBFHJN010000295.1:0-3228 GCA_965655805.1 Flavobacteriaceae bacterium | reverse complement strand
AATGTTCCGTCTCTAAAGAAAATAACAATCCGTTCAATTTCTTTATTACCTTCAAAAAACTTTGGACTCAAATTTTCAGGAGCTTGATTTTCTGTTTTATCGGTTGCTGTTTTTAATTGCGATGTTGGTGTTGGAGTTGGAGGTGTATTTTCAATAGCTTGTGTTGTCGATTTCGGAAATGTACCCTTGCCATTTAGTAGCCAATACAATTCTACGTCTGGAAATGCATCTAGAACTTTCATAACAAAATCCAGACTAGGTTTATTTCTACCAGATAAAATATGAGAAATACTAGAGCGTTGAACGCCTACTTTTTCGGCAAAAGAAGAGGCGGTTTCATCATGAAATTTGATGATTTTTTCAAGGCGTTTTGAGAATTCGGAGCTGTTTATCATTGTAAACTATTACTAAAGTAAATTGCTTTTACAAATGTAAATATTATTTTGTTTAATCCATTAATATATGTGATAATTTTGATATATTTTTTAATTTAAAACTTTAAACTATACTTGTTAAAATGCTGAAATACAAATAATTGATTAGGTTAAATTATTTGAAGGATATTTTTTAGTTAAAAATAATAAACCGCTCGACTTTTTTGTATACATCTGTACACAATTTCAAAAAAACCAGTGTTTACATTTGTAAATTGCTAATTGTTTACCTTTGTAACATAACAAAATTAATCATGTATTCAAGCGCTAAAGAATTGGCATTAAATTCGCATAAAGAAGAACAATTATCAGGTAGGTATATTACCAATTCCATGATTGAACCTGTGCTTAAAAAGCTGCCTAAAAATGTCGTCGTTTCCGTTGAAGGATTGTCCGTTGAAAAGCGTTCCATTTATTCCATAAAATTAGGAACAGGAAAAAAACGGATTCTACTGTGGTCTCAAATGCATGATCTTTTAAATTTTTTAGGTCATGAAAAGGCTATATTAGAAACCTGCACATTATTTATAATTCCTATTTTGAATCCAGATGGCGCTGAAGCATATACGCGTTTAAACGCTAATGGAGTAGATTTAAATAGAGATGCACAGGTTTTGAGTCAGCCGGAAAGTCAAATTTTACGGGATTGTTTTAATAGGTTTAAACCGAATTACTGTTTTAATTTACATGGTCAGCGTACTATTTTTAGTGTTGAAGACACCAATAAATCGGCAACAGTTTCTTTTTTATCACCTGCTGAAAATTCGGAACGTAGCTTAACCAAAACGCGCAAAATTGCCATGGAGCTCATTGTGAAAATGAATTTAGCGTTGCAAAAATATATTCCGAATCAGGTAGCCTTGTATGATGATGGTTTTAATCTGAATTGCGTTGGCGACACTTTTCAAAGTCTTGGTGTACCTACAGTTTTGTTTGAAGCAGGTCACTATTCAAACGATTATAATCGTGAAATAACCCGTGATTTCATTTGTTATGCGCTAAAGGTTGCTTTAAAAACAATTTCTGAAAACGATTTGAGTGGATTAGGGTATCAAAACTATTTGCAAATTCCACAAAATGGTAAATACTTTTTAGATGTAATTATTAGAAATACACTTCACAACGGTGAACTGGTTGATATTGGTGTTTTGTATGAGGAACGATTAATTAATAATAAGATTCAATTTGTACCTAAAATAGAAAAACTGGAAAAACTAGATGGTTTTTTTGGTCACAGAGAATTTGATGCTAATGGTAGTAAGGTGTTAGATGTCAATCATTCTCTTGTTGAAATAGGAGGTCGATATGAAAACATATTACTAAACACTGAAAAATATTCATTATTATTAACCGAATCTTAATTTTTGATATATATTATTCAGAAATATTGTCTTATTTTTGCTTTTTATTTAAAAAAATCAAATAATGGCAAAATTTAAATTAGACGATATAGATCACCAAATCCTTGAAATGTTAATCGATAATACACGAGTTCCTTTCACTGATATTGCAAAAAAATTAGTTATTTCAGCAGGAACGGTTCATGTTCGCGTGAAAAAAATGGAGGAAGCTGGTATTATTAAAGGTTCTTCGTTGACATTAGATTATAAAAAACTGGGTTATGCTTTTATAGCTTATGTAGGTGTGTTTCTTCAAAAAACATCGCAAACTAAATTTGTTTTAGAACGCATAAACGAAATCCCATACGTAACGGTTGCGCACATTACTACTGGTAAATTTAATGTGTTTTGTAAAATTCGTGCAAAAAACACCGAACATGCTAAAGATGTAATTTTCATGATTGACGATATTGAAGGTGTTTATAGAACAGAGACCATGATATCACTTGAGGAGAGCTTAAACGATAAAAAGCGCTTAATGCACTCTATATTTAACAATATGTAAGCGTATTAAAAACTTAAAACAATAAGCGTTTCTTGCAGGAAGCGCTTTTTTGTATTTCTAAATAGAAAATTATGTTTGTAACTGAAATTCCAGAATCCGAATATGCATCTTTTTATGCGAATTATATTAAAAAAGGAGGTAATTTAAGTTTATTGAGTGGTTTGGAGCAAGGTATGTTAAATACTAAAGCTTTTTTTGAAACCATTCCAGAAGATAAATTAGAGTATCGCTACGCTGAAGGAAAATGGACCATCAAAGAAATACTACAACATCTTATTGATACCGAACATGTGTTTGTGTATCGTGCTTTGCGTTTTGCGCGCCAAGATAAAACACCTTTACCTGGTTTTGAGCAGGATGATTATGTGTTGGCAAGTGTTGCTAACAGACGAACACGAGACCAACTACTAAATGATTATTTAGATTTACGTGAATCTACTATAGCATTATTCAGTAGTTTTTCAAAAAAAATGTTAGAACAAATTGGTGTTGCTAGCAACGCAGAAATGTCTGTTCGTGCTATTGGATTTGTATTGATAGGTCATGAAAAACATCATATAGACGTTATTAAAGAGCGCTATCTGTAATTTTTTTAAGCTTTGTAATATTCAAAAGCTTTGGTAATAACGTTGTTACTAACAAGGCAATTAACTTTTGTTTTGCCCATATCTTCTAACAGAACAAAGTTAATATTGCCATGCTCATTTTTCTTGTCGTATTTTAGAAGTTCTATAATGGCATCATAATCGGAGGGAAGTATAGTTACTTCACCAAAGATTGTTTTGATGATGTTTTTAATGTCATCATTTTCTTTTTTAGAAAAACCCGTTAATTCTGTTGAAATGTAGTTGGCTAATATCATACCTACAGCAATAGCTTCACCATGTAG
>CBFHJN010000294.1:0-3248 GCA_965655805.1 Flavobacteriaceae bacterium | reverse complement strand
TATTCTGGACCTTAAGCCTTTTCGCTTCCTTTTTACTGTTTATTTACGGGTATTTACGTGATGATTTTGCCATTATGTTAGGCCAAGGTTTGACCTATTTTATTTATATCAGAAACTTACAACTACAAAACCAATGGCAACGATATCCTAAACTTATGCAGTGGTTTTTACTATTAGTTCCAACTTTTATTGCTGTTTTTTATTTTAATAATAACACCATTGATGTCGTTAAACTTTTTGAAAATGAAGCCATTCCGTTTTGGTTATTAGTATTAGGAATTGTTTCGCAAATTGTATTTACACTACGCTTTGTTTACCAATGGTTATATTCCGAGAAGAAACAGGAATCCGCTTTACCGTTTGGTTTTTGGTTGTTAAGCTTAATAGGATCCACGCTTATTTTAATTTATGCCTTGTTTAGAAAAGATCCCGTTTTATTTACAGGTCATATTTTAGGTGCTATTATTTATATTCGGAATTTAATTTTAATAAGAAAATATGCTACCGATTCTTAAAAAATATCCCATTCTATTTATTTGTTTTGGCATAGCCATCGTGTTACTTCCTAATTTACATATTATGGATGTGACCATCATGGAAGCCCGAAATTTCATTACAGCTCGCGAAATGCTAACAGACAACAATTGGCTATTAACCACCATGAATGGTGAAGCACGCTACGAGAAACCACCATTACCAACATGGCTTACGGCTATTTCAGCAGCCATTTTTGGTATAAATAGTGTATTTGCTATGCGTTTACCAGCTGTAATATTTATTATGATTGTGGCTGTATTTGTTTTTAAACTATCAAAAAAAATAACACAAAGCCTATCTTTTGGAATACTTGCTGCCATTATTGTTACCACATCATTTTATGTGATAGGCATTATGATTGAAGCACCATGGGATATTTTTACGCATGGCTTTATGATTATGGCTATATATTATCTTTTTTGCTTTTTTAACGGAAACAACACGGACTGGAAATCGGTACTTTTTACCAGTATTTTTATAGGGTTTTCAATTTTAAGTAAAGGACCTGTTAGTTTTTATGCGCTCTTATTACCTTTTTTACTGGCTTATGGATTCACCTTTAAATACAAGTACTTTAAATCAAAAATAATTCCTTCTGTAATTATTTTAATTCTAGCATTCGTTATTGGTGGTTGGTGGTATTTGTATGTTAGGCTTGAAGATCCAGCTACATTTTTAGCCATAGCCGAAAAAGAAACGGGAAATTGGAGTAGCTATAATGTACGCCCTTTTTATTATTATTGGAGTTTCTTTACCCAAAGTGGTTTATGGACTATTCCTGCCTTTGTGAGTTTATTATACCCGTATTTAAAAACTCGTGTAAGAAATAGGAAAGCCTATAAATTTAGCTTGTTATGGACTCTTATTGCCGTGGTATTATTGTCATTAATTCCAGAGAAAAAATCGCGCTATTTAATGCCTGTATTAATTCCATTAGCTATAAACTGTAGCTTTTATATAGACTATATCATTCGTGAGTTTAAAAGCATTAAAGATAAACGGGAGACCATTCCTGTGTATTTCAACTTTGGCTTACTGGGTTTTATTGGAATAGCGTTTCCTGTTATAGCTTACCTATTTTTAAAAGATAATTTAGATGGTTATTGGTTTTATTTTATCGTGGCTTCTATCTTGGTTTCTATCATGGGATTTTTAATATTAAAATTTCTAAAACAGAAAAACATCCGATTAGTTATGGCCTTCACCATTGGGCTTTATTCGGCATTACTACTAACTGCTTTACCTTTAAAAGAAGCTTTAAATAGTGAAAGCTTCCACCCTATTTCAACAAATTTTACAGGCGATTTAAAACTCTACCAATTCAACTACATAGCTCCTGAAATGATTTGGGAATATGGCGGAAAAATTCCGCAGATTAAAAATGAAGATGGTTCTATTACCTTTCCAAAAGAATCGAACTTTGGATTATTAGCTATTGGTATGAGCCCTAAAGATTCTGAAAGTCTCCAAAAACAGTATACCATTCAGGAAGTAGATACTTTCGATTTAAACACAGCTAATAAAGATTCTCGACAATATAAAGATCGACTTGTTGCAACGTATTATATTTTAAGTAGTAAGTAATTATTTCGCACCAAAACGTTTTTGCAAGTACATATCAAACTTATAAAACATAAATCCGGACAAGGCTCCAAAAATGCTTCCGCAAAATACATCCAGCGGATAATGCACTCCGACATAAATACGGCTATAACCCATTGCCAAAGACCAAATCAACATTAAAAATATAAAATACTTGTATTTAAAACGAAGCAATAAACCGCTAAAAACTGCGACTGACATCGAATTAGATGCATGGCCAGAAAAGAATCCATATTGACCTCCACAAGTTGGCTTAACTAATCGCATCAAGCCTTCTAAAGCAGGATCATGACAGGGTCTTAAACGCAGAACAATAATCTTTTTAAACACATTCGTTATTTGATCTGTAAACGTGATCATAAGCACAATAACAACAATAGTAATTAAAAACAGCTTAGGCGTACGCGTTCTAAACACTAAAAACAATATAATGGCATAAAAAGGAATCCAGTAGAACTTGGTTGTATAGAACATCCAAAACCCATCCCAAGTTGTGGTTCCTAAATTGTTTAAATAAAGAAAAAGCTCGGTGTCAAGTTGTACCAGTTGTTCTAACATAATTAATCTTCGTAACGTTCAATTTCACGATCGTAAAAATCGTTTGCCTGTTGGATTAAACTTTCAGCTTCCATTTCAAGTTCCTTTTGGTCGTGCTGATCAAAATCCTCTAACCACTCCACCTCATCATTTTCTAAATTGATAATAAACCTTGGGAAATCGGTGTGAATGACGAAAATAGCATCTGGAAAATCAGTATTGTCCCCTAATAAAAATTTTGGAAAGTCCATATAAACCTGTTAGTTGTTTGATAATATTAAACGTTTGGTAAGATAGTTAAAACGGATAAATAATAAAACCGCAGCGACTGTTAATCCTGCCAATAAACCCATCCAAATTCCGAAACTAGCATAGCGGTCAGCATGTCCAAAATAAATACTTATTGGAAAACCCACCACCCAATAAGAAATGAAGGTAATAATAGTCGGGATTTTCACATCTTGTAAACCACGTAATGCACCAAGCATAACCACTTGAATGCTATCGCTAATTTGAAATATGGCAGCTGCAATTAATAAGTTAGCAGCAATAGTCATCACTTCGGTATTATC
>CBFHJN010000293.1:0-3249 GCA_965655805.1 Flavobacteriaceae bacterium | reverse complement strand
AAGTTATTGTCAATTTGAATCCAGCGGTTGTCATAACGCGCTCCTAATTGTAAATCGAATTTCTCAAAATGAACGTGTGACATGGCCAAAATTCCAAAATCATTGGTAATGGCATCTGGAATTAATTCTTCCTCTCCATAATTCGTATTTACTTGATTCATACCTTGCACACCAACAATAGTTTCAAATTTACCAACAACAGGCAGATGATATTTAATATCATAATTGGCTGTTTTTAGTTTCATTTGGAGCGCAGGATGTAAAGCTTCATGTTCATCATCGTGATGTTCATCTTCTTCATGTTCCTCTTCGTCTTCATCGTGCATGTCTTCCTCATGTTCATGATCATGTTCATCTTCAAATTCTTTTCGGTCGTTGTAGATGTAGCCTAAATTAAATTCTAATTTAGAATTATTAAAAAATACCGTTGATCGTGAACTGAAAATATGATTTGTTAATTCTTGATAAGGTAATAATGGTGTTTTATTGGTGGATTGTTCACCAATTTCTTCTGGAATACCTATTTTAGAATGGTTTACATTATAACGAAAATCGGTTTTAAAATTGGTTGATTGATAACCAATTCCAGCTTTGAAATCTTGTTCTTTAAAACGTGTATTGGTTACGCGGTATTCTGCTGTATTGTAATCCGCATGCTCTGTAACGCCTCCTCTGAACAATACTTTAAAAGCTTCGCCAGAAGATTTAATACCAGCACTCGTTATATATCCTTGGGTATTGGTAAAATAGGTGCCACCAAAATCACCGTGAGTGGTATTCTCCTGTGCAAATTTTTCAGGATTTATGTATAAAACACCACCAAGCGCATCACTACCATATAATAAGGATGCTGGGCCTTTAATAACTTCAACGCTTTCAACTCCAGCGTCACTTAACCCTAAACCATGTTCATCACCAAATTGTTGATTTTCTAATCGCACGCCTTGAGTATAAACCAAAACACGGTTAGAACTTAATCCGCGAATTACAGGTTTTGTAATACCCAAACCAGTGCTTACGCCTTCAACACCTGCAATATTTGAGATGCCTTCACCTAAAGTTACAGCTCCTGATGCTTTCAGTTCTTTAATGGTTTGCCGTTCTACTTTCATGACGTTATCGCTTTGAAGCTTATGAAATGGTGTTGAAATAATAACAGCTTCCATTTCAATGGCGGAACTCATTAAACTTATTGAAATATCTTCAGCAGTTGGAACACTTATGTTTATAGATTTGGTTTCATAACCTACAAAAGAACTTACTAATGCATAGGAACCTGAAGGAAGATTGTTGATTATAAACTTCCCATTATCGTCAGTAGTAGTCCCTTTTTCTAATTGAGGAAAGTAAATATTTACAAAGGCTAAACCTTCGCCTGTTTCAGCATCTGTAACGATACCTTGAATGCTGTTTTGCCCAATAGCCAATGAAGCCATGGCAAAAAACAACAGATTTAAAATTGTTTTCATGTGTAATGTATTTTAGTTAATAATAAAAAATGAGATACTAACTAAATACAGGTGGTCCACGAAGGGAAAAATGAAGTTGTTGAAATGGACTTAAAAAGAAATATTGTGAGGTTGCAATCTTATGATTGTCTTGAACATCCAAAAAATTGAAATTTTCTGGAACTTGAAAAACATAGGTTGCTAATTTAAATTTATAAAATTCACATTCTAAATCAAGGGAATGGAAATGGGTAGTCGATTTATTAATACAAACTTCATGTTTATGGTT
Source organism: Flavobacteriaceae bacterium (assembly GCA_965655805.1). GTDB lineage: Bacteria > Bacteroidota > Bacteroidia > Flavobacteriales > Flavobacteriaceae > Algorimicrobium. The sequence goes on along the minus strand of CBFHJN010000293.1, from coordinate 1,512 downwards.
CTCAAAAACATGAGCTACTTTCACAGCAGCAGGCAAAAGGATGGCCAATACTAAAAGTATTGTAAAGCCTTTAAATAGGATGTGTTTTTTAATTTCTTGCACTAATCTAAAAATCGTTTAAATCCGAATCGTTTGAGCATTTTCTTTTCAAATTCCCAAAAAAATTGGAATTGTCCAAATAGCCAACCAAAGGTAACTAAAAGAATTTGATAGAAAATGAGTCCAATTATAATGAATAATATCCAATAGATTATTGGATTTAAGTTTTCTTTAGTAATTCCAACAAAGGAAATTAATGGCCTTCCAATTAATAAGGACGAACTTCCTGTTACTGCAAAAACGATGAAAATGCGAATAATTTCCCATCTATAAGTTACTATCCAACGTTTTTCCAGCTTTTTGAAAATCCAAAGAGTTATTTTCAATAATACTACAAACAAGATACTTGTGTAAAGAATTTGAACGAATATATCTTCGGAAAAAGGGATAATTGATGCTAGTTTGAAACAGGAATAAAAGAGACCAACAATTCCTAAAAAAGGGAATAAAAGTTGCCAGTTATGTTGAATTTCCCATCTTTTTTTAAATCTTTTCATGTCGCAAATTTGGCTGCAAAGATACTTTAAAATTGAGGATTATGCGAAGATAATTTCTGTTTATACTTCTCTTGAAAATATACAAAATAATGGTATAGCAAATAATTTACCTCAAATCCATAATCAGTTCCTTGCTGATAATTGATGCTCATTTCATACAGGTTTGAATTAAAACGAGACGATAGGACGCGATTGTTCCATTCCGTAACATATTGAACGTTTTTAGATTCTAAAAACGATTGTGTGTAGGAGTTTCTAGGTCTAGCGCGTCTTGCCATCCAAGAATCAAATCCTGCTTCAATAATAATAACTTCATATTCCAGTTCGTCATTTACAAGTTTTATAGTGTCCTGTGTTTGAGAAATATCTGTTTCATTCGTATTAACAGCTGTTTTTGGTGAATTACAACTAGCGAATAAACAAATGATTGCGAGTATACTAAATATGGATTTCATAAACCTACTTTTCTTAAAATTACAAAATTTTAAAGGGTCTTCAAAGTCATTAAATAAAAAAAGCCAGATGGTTAAGTCTGACTTCATATTTTTTTCGTGATTTCTTATTTTCCAAAAAGACCACCAAGCAAACCGCCAAGTCCACCTTTCTTTTTGCCGCTGTTTAAAACCATGCCAGCTACATCATCAATAATACTGCCATCACCATCAGCATCAAGAATAGATTCTAAAAAGCTTTGTTCGTTGTCTTTAGAGTTTCCGCTTAATAAGCCGCCTAACATGCCTTCAATTCCGGAAGAACTATTAACATTTTGTTCACGTGATTGCTTCCCTAAAACACCCATGAGGATTGGAGCAGCTACTTTAAGAATTTGGGCTACAGATCCTGAATCAATGCCAGCTCTGGCTCCAATAGCATTTTCCACATTGGCTTGTTTGTTTCCTAAAACATGATTTAAAAT
>CBFHJN010000292.1:0-3287 GCA_965655805.1 Flavobacteriaceae bacterium | reverse complement strand
CTATGGAACCAACAACTGCTTTAGAATGTTGGGAAACTAGATCTTTCGATAACACCAATTGTGAGTGGATTGTAACCGGAACGCAACCAACTGAACCAACGTCTGCTTTAGAGTGCTGGGAAACTAGATCGTTTGATAACACCAACTGTGAGTGGATCGTTACTGGAACTCAACCAACTGAACCAACGTCTGCTTTGGAATGTTGGGAGACTAGATCATTCGATAACACGAATTGTGAATGGATTGTTACTGGTACACAACCTACTGAACCAACAACAGAATGTTGGGAAATTGCAACCTTTAATACGGGAACCTGTTCTTGGGATATAACCAACGATGGAGATTCTGAAGATCCAATATGTAATGTTCAAAATATATCTGTTGAATTAGATGTATTTGGAGATGCAACTATTACTGCAGATCAAATTGATAATGGATCAACAGATAATTGCGGTATTGACACGATTACCGTAAGCCCTAATACATTTGACTCGGGTGATATTGGTGACAATACGATCATGTTTACAATAACAGACCATAATGGCAACACCTCTACTTGTACTGCGACAGTTACTGTTATTCAGTATACCTTAACGACATCCGAATTTAATAATGAAAATGTGAGTATTCAACCGAATCCTTTCAATACTTATATAGAAATCAATTTGCCTACTTCTGTCACTAATGATCAATTTACTATTAAGTTGTACGACTTAAATGGAAGATTGGTTTATAACCAAATAGCGTCTGGTAGCTATGGCAAAATAACTGTTCAAAATATTGATAAATTACAACAAGGATCTTACTTTATTAAAGTAATTAATAAAACTAATGGTCAAATGGTTGTTAAAAAACTAATCAAGTTCTAACAGAGATAAATCCTTAAAATTTAATGGCAGGTTACTCATAAACCTGCCATTTTTTGTATTAAAAATCTCCAATATTATTTAAAAATATGCTTTTCATCGATTTTATTTGCATTTCATAGATGATTTATCAAAAAAACAATTATATTAGCCTCATCAAAATAAATAAAATCAAAACCAAATGAAATTAATCTACTCTAATTTAAAGTTCAATACGGCATTGTTCGTGTTCTTATTTGCATTCAGTATGGTGCAAGCCCAAACAAGTCCTTTAAAACAAGCCAATAAGTATTTAAACGAAAAAGGCGAGCTAACCTTCACCTTTCAAGTTAATAACCATCAGGACGTTGAAAAGTACTCAAGAGATTTTTCTATTGTTAATTATGACCCAAGCACCAATACGGTAATTGCTTGGGCAAATGAAAAACAGTTTAGACTATTTCAAACGCGTAATATTCCTTTTGGGGTCCCAAAAGATGAAAACGAAGTTGACGAAGCGTTTATTTATGATGTACGACCTTTAGCTTTGCGAAATTCAAGTCGCGCTACTTTATCTTTTCCCGTTAACTCCTATCCTACCTATGCAGAATATGCGGCACAAATGCAAGATTTTGAAGATGATTATCCGGCTTTAGTTGAAAAGTTAAGTATAGGAACAACTGGTCAAGGAGACAAAGAGCTTCTATTTGTTAAAATATCTGATAATATATCTACTGATGAGCAAGAGCCAAAAATCATGCTTACATCTTCTATGCATGGCGATGAAATTGCTGGATACCCAATGATGTTATCATTAATAAACTATATCCTTACAGTTTATAGTAATACAGGTCATCCAGATCATGCAAGAATTAAGAATTTAGTGGAAAATACGGAGATTTGGATCAACCCGAGTGCGAATCCAGACGGCACATATCATAATAGTGCGAACAACACCTCTGTTGTAAATTCAAGAAGAGGTAATGGAAATAACATTGATTTAAATAGAAACTATCCAGATAATGTAGCAGGTGCTCATGATGATGGAGAAGTATATCAAACAGAAACATTAGCTTTTATGGCTTTAGCAGAAGCTAATCATTTCGTGATTTCTGCAAACTTTCATGGTGGAACCGAACTTGTTAACTACCCTTTTGATAATGCCTATGTAAGTCAATATACACACCCTGACAATGATTGGTTCGAAAACATTTCTGTAGAATACGCAACACACGCACAAACAGATGCTAACTCTGGAAGTACAGCAGGCGCTCCTTATTTGTATAAAGCATCCTATATGACCGATGATGATGATAGTAACGTTACTCCAAGTCCTGGCGTAACACATGGTGCTGAATGGTATCGCGTTTATGGTGGACGTCAAGATTATATGAATTTTTACCACCAATGTAGAGAAATTACCATTGAACTTTCTGATCAGAAAATATTACAAGAAAGTAGATTAGATGACTATTGGTATTATAATAGAGATGCCTTATTAGATTTTTTAACACAAGGTACCTATGGCTTTAGAGGAACCGTAGTAGATGATACATCAGGTAACCCAATAGCCGCAACAATTACAATGGTTGGCCATGATGCTTATGGTTCTCAAACTGTTTCTGATATTTCACATGGCGATTTTTACAGACCTATAAAAGCAGGAACCTATAACATATTAATTGAAGCACCATGCTATCAATCCGTTACTTTATCAAGTGAAAGTATTGCTAATTATCAAACAAAAGATTTAGGCGCTATTCAATTGACAGCATTAACAGCTACAGCTCCAAGCAATTTGAATACTGCAGGAACAGATTCAAGTTCTACAAATGCAGCTTGGACAGCTACCACAGCTGATAGTTTTGATATCAGATATCGTGAAGTGGGAACACCAACATGGACTAGCGTGCTTGGTATAACTGATAACCCGTATCAAATTACTGGACTATCACCTAATACAAACTATGAATTTCAAGTAAAATCATATTGTGGGTCGAATGGTACATCCTATTCAGTTTCAGAACAATTTACAACAACGAACATCAGCTTTTGTAATGCGCAAGGCAATAGTACTTCTGATGAATTTATAGGAAATGTAATACTAAACGGAACCAGTAATAATACCGTTTCCTCAACAAGTTCAGGTTATTCCGATTTTACAGCGACCGCTATTTTTGGAAATTTAGATGTTTTAACCAATGCAACAGGAAATACTATAAGCGTAACTAAGCATTGGACAGGAACTAACTACAATGAAGCCGTAACCGTATGGATAGACTTTAATCAAAATGGCACATTTGAAACTTCTGAACGTGTATTTAGATCCAGTTCTAATCAAACCAATCCCGTAGTAGGAACTTTTGATATTCCAAATGATGCTGCTCTTGGTAGTACGCGAATGCGTGTATTAATGAAATACTTTAGCGGTACAGGAAGCAA
>CBFHJN010000291.1:0-3294 GCA_965655805.1 Flavobacteriaceae bacterium | reverse complement strand
TCAATATCCAAACTTAAATAGAATTGGCGAAACCTATTTTGATTTAAAAACATGCCATCTAACGTTTCGTTGCTTCCTGTTAACATGCCATCAGCACCATATCCAAGAGCAAGGTTTAACCAAGTTGGAACTTTACTCTGCTTGAAAAATGAATGCATATTAATACTTAACCAATAGGTTTGTCCATTATAATCTTTTAAAAATTCTTCAGCTAAACCACCGCCTAACTTATCAGGACGTTGGGAAGCAAATTGTGTTCTATGAAAGGAGTATTTTAAGGTGATGCGTTGTTCGTTCCATAATAATTCTTGCCCAACAAACAAACCTGTTCCAATGGCATTAGCTGCCAAATCTCCCCAAGAAAAGCCCCATTCATCAGAAAAACCATCTAAAACTTCAACAGCTGTTAAAAATGTAAATCCTAAAGTACCTCCATATATGAGCTGGTCTTGTTCGCTTACACCACTCCAGTTTAGAATGTTTGCTCCTGCTCTACCTAATTGATAGGAAGAATACACGTGGCCCAATTTATCTATTTGTAGCCATTCGCTATTGTCATCTAGTGTATGAAATTTGGAACGTGGATAATCGGCATACCACAATTGATTTAAAGCTAAAAGCGAAACGGTTCCGAGTGCAACTTCTGATATTACAACAGCATTTCGTCTTGGTTTATTCAGGGTATCGCTTGGTTTTAAAAATAAATTAATACCTGATTGAGAGAAACAGGATAGACAAAACAACCCAAAAATGATATGTAAAAAAAGCGGTTTCAAGCCTTATTGATAAATACCTTGTTTCGATAAATAGGCGTGATATTCGCGTGCATTAGCATTATGCTGACTCAAGGTTTTGGCAAATTTATGATAACCTAGTCGCTTGGCATCCGCCGCAAAATATAAATAGTTGTGTTTTTCATAATTTAAAACAGCATCAATAGCTGAAATATCTGGCATCGCTACAAGTCCAGGTGGCAATCCAGCATACATGTAGGTATTGTAAGGTGAATTTATTTCCTTGTGCTTATTTAGCACACGTTTTATAACGGTATTTTTATATTCCGGCAATTGGTAAGCTGCAAATTTCAAAGTCGGATCGGCTTGTAAGGGCATTTTAATGCGCAATCTGTTAATATACACGCCAGCAACACGTGGCTGTTCGGCAGCCTGTTTAGATTCTTCATAAACAATAGACGCCAAAGTCATCACATCATTTTGTGTTAAGTTTAAGGCTTTCGCTTTTGCTAACCTGCTTTCTGTCCAAAACCGATTATATTCTTTTAGCATTCTGTCACGAAATTGTTCTGCTGATGTATTCCAAAAGAATTCATAACTATTAGGAAGATACATGCCTAATGCTGTGGCATTTGAAAAATTATTAACTTTTAAAAACTCGGGATCTCGCATGGCTTCAATCAATGATAAACTATCTGCTTCTATTTGATTACTGACGCGTCCTGCTAAATCTTCTAATGATTGTTGATTATTAAACGCTAAATTAAAAGGTAAATTTTTACTTCGAATAGAGTTTATAATATCATTATTATTCATACCCTTTTTAATAGCATAACGACCAGCTTTAATATTGGTGGTATATTTTTTCTGTTTTGCCAATGCATCAAACGTACTGATATCTTTAACAAGCGGTTGTAACTGTTCACGTATATCTGAATATTGCGCGTTTGTAGGAATATAAATATAGGCTTCTTGATTGTTAAAGGCTGTATTTGGCGAAAACATAGCGCTATAAACAAAATATGCCAAGTAGGCAGCTACTAATAAACCGATTAGAGCAATTGCCCAAAGTATTTTTTTAATATACATTTATTTAAAAATTCGTTGTAATAAAAACTCGTTTTTATAAGAACCATTATCGTAGTTCCAATCTTTTTTCAATCCAATTTTAATAAATCCATTTGCTTCAAACAGTTTTAGACTCCCTGTATTGTCCTCTGAAATATTACAATACAATTGATGCAAGTCTAAATGGGTATGAGCATATGCTGTTAACAATTCTAAAGCTTGTTGTCCGTAACCCTGTTGTCTATCTGATTTTCCGTAAATAAGAACACCAACTCCAGCGCGTTTATTTTTGAAATCGCAATCAAATAAATCAATTAAACCAATGGATTCATGATAGGTATTGGCAATTAACAAGCGTAGTTGTTTGACTTCATAAATATCTTTATGCGCGTTTTCAAGGTATTGTTTAATTAAATATCTAGAATAAGGAGTTTGTGTACAGCTTAATTCCCAAATAGACTCATCATTTTCTATAGTATAGATAAAATCCAAATCTTCGGGTTCGAGCGCTCGCAAATAAATAGAATTACCCTGTAATGTTAGCATACTATTTCACCTTTAAAAACCTGAATTGTTGGCCCAATAAGCCAAATATTCTGATATTCAGAACCCTTATTTTCAAAAGACACTTGCAACTTACCACCTTCTGTTTCTAATGTTATCAGATTTTTTTCGGTTTCACCAATGGCGTACATAGCCAAAGCTACGGCTGTTACACCAGTTCCACAAGATAAGGTTTCATCTTCAACGCCACGCTCATACGTACGAACAGAAAAGTCTGTATCTGAATTTTTAGTTACAAAATTAACGTTCGTTCCTAAAGTATTATAAGGCTCACCATATCTGATTTTGGCACCTGCCGTTTTGACATCTAATTGTTTTAAATCCGTTGCCATTTGAACATGATGTGGCGACCCTGTATTTAAAAATACATGATTATCAAAAATGTTGATTTCCGCAACATTTTGCATTTGGAGTTTTACTTGGGTATTTTTAATAAAGGCTTCATGGTCACCATCAATTGCCATAAACTTGGCATGGGTTTGAATAATACCTAAAAACTTGGCAAACGCTACAATACAACGACCACCATTGCCACACATGGAACTTTCGTTTCCATCCGAATTAAAATATACCATTTTAAAATCCATGGTCTCGTGATTTTCTAGCAAAATCAATCCGTCAGCACCAATACCAAAGCGTCTATCGCAAAGCGCTTTAACCAATTTGGTATTATTCTTGCTAAAAGTAAGTTGCCGATTATCAATAATCACAAAATCGTTACCTGTTCCTTGATATTTGTAAAACGTGTGTATCATAAGTTGGGCAAATATATGAATTAAAGGTGATTTTTTCCTATGTTAAATAGGCGTTAAAGTGCACGTTAAAAAAAGTTAAACTTTAAAAAATCACTCAATAATAAATTATTTTTAATCGTTAGTCATTTAATTAAAACAAACATACAACATGAAAAAGATTTTAACGCTCGTAT
>CBFHJN010000290.1:248-3298 GCA_965655805.1 Flavobacteriaceae bacterium | reverse complement strand
GTAAAAAACATGAATTACTTTTCTTCCAACTTTAAACTAGGCATTTTAGGTGGTGGCCAATTAGGAAAAATGCTACTTAATGATACCCGAAAATTTGATATTCACACGAGCGTTTTAGATGCTAGCCCTGAAGCGCCTTGCAAAATTGCCTGTAACGAATTTCATTTAGGTGATTTAATGGATTATGATGCGGTTTATAACTTCGGGAAAAACGTGGATGTTCTCACTTTTGAAATTGAAAACGTAAATACCGATGCGCTGGAAGCTTTAGAGAAAGAAGGTGTAAACGTGTATCCTTCCGCCAAAACATTACGAATCATTCAAAACAAAGCCACGCAAAAACTTTTTTACGTAGATCAACATATTCCAACGGCTGAATTCTCGCGTTTTGCCTATACAACTGAAATTGAAGATGCTGTAGACAATGGTGGCTTAAAATTACCTTTTGTTTGGAAAAGCGCCCAGTTTGGCTACGATGGCAATGGCGTGAAAGTCGTTCGGAAACTGGAGGATTTAAAAGGACTTCCCAATGTGGAATGCATTGCAGAACGTATGATTCCGTTTAAAAATGAGTTAGCGGTTATTGTTGCTAGAAACCCAAATGGTGAAGTGGCCACTTATCCTGTTGTTGAAATGGAATTTCATCCAGAAGCCAATCAGGTTGAATACGTTATTTGTCCGGCACGAATTGATGCGGAAGTTGTCAAAAAAGCGACAGAAATTGCTTTGCAAGTTTCAAAAGCCTTTAATCATGTTGGTTTGTTGGCTGTTGAAATGTTTCAAACCCACGATGACCAAATTTTAGTAAATGAAGTAGCACCAAGACCACATAATTCGGGGCACCAAACTATTGAAGCCAGTTATACATCGCAATTTGAACAGCATTTACGTGCTATACTGAATTTACCTTTGGGAAAAACCGACAATAAAGCTGCTGGTGTAATGGTGAATTTAGTAGGAGCCGAAGGCCATACAGGAAATGTGGTTTATAAGAATATAGAAGAAATCATGGCCATGGATGGCGTAACACCACATATTTACGGCAAAAAAGAAACACGACCTTTTAGAAAAATGGGACATGTTACAATTGTAAGTGAATCCATTGAAGAAGCACGAAACGTTGCGGAAGCTGTAAAAGGTTCAATTCAAGTTATCAGCAAATAAAATCATAGAAGACACAAAATTATGAGCAAAGTAGGAATAATAATGGGAAGCAAAAGCGATTTGCCAGTGATGCAGGACGCTATTGATATTTTAACCGAATTCGGAATTGATATTGAAGTAGACATTGTATCTGCACACAGAACGCCCGAAAAACTTTTCGATTATGGAAAATATGCACATACACGTGGCATAAACGTTATTATTGCTGGAGCTGGAGGTGCTGCACATTTACCTGGAATGGTTGCATCCTTATCACCTTTACCTATTATTGGTGTTCCTGTAAAAAGCAGTAACTCGATTGATGGTTGGGATTCCGTTTTGTCTATTTTACAAATGCCAGGCGGTGTTCCGGTAGCAACTGTTGCTTTAAATGGCGCCAAAAATGCAGGTATTTTGGCTGCTCAAATTTTGGGGAGTTCAGACGCTGACATCCAAGATAAAATTATTACGTATAAAGACGGCTTGAAAGCGAAAGTCATTGAATCTGCTAAAGATTTAAAAACGTCCTAAAACAAATAAACCTCGGCAAGAAGCCGAGGTTTAACGCTATTAATCAATAATTTTTAATTGAGTATGAAACTCTCATGAAAAAATCTACTGCAAAAGTACTACTTAAAAACTAAAACTTTTTAAAATTTATTCTTAAAATTACGTTAATTGAAACGTTTTTTTTGCTCTTGTAAGAAATGAATCACAATATTGTAATGCATTCGACCTAAATCGAAATTATCACACCTAATTTACATTTAAAATCATTTGTAATGAACATTTTGAATACCCAATTTGAAACACTTTATCAAACAGCACCATTTTCAAAAATTGATGATGCCGATTATTTACCAGCTTTTAAAATAGCCATTTCGAAGGCGCGAACAGAAATTAATGCCATTACCGAGAATACAGAAGCACCAACGTTTGAAAACACTATAGAAGCTTTAGATTTTTCTGGGGAAGAATTGGACCGATTATCCAGTATATTCTTTAACATGAATTCCGCTGAAACCAATGATACCATTCAAAAAATAGCGCAAGACGTTTCGCCACTATTGTCAGAATTCAGTAATGATATTACATTAAACCAAGAGTTGTTTGAACGCGTTAAAACAGTTTATAATGCCAAAGCATCTCTTCAATTAACCAAGGAGCAAGAAACTTTACTCGATAAAAAATACAAAGGTTTTTCTAGAAATGGAGCAAATCTCTCCGAAGACAAAAAAATAGAACTTCGTGAAATTGATAAAAATTTAAGCAAACTAAAATTAACGTTTGGCGAAAATGTTTTAGCCGAAACCAATAATTTTGAGTTGCATATTACTAACGAAGCTGATTTGGCAGGTCTGCCCGAAGGCGCCAAAGAAGCAGCGAGTAATTTAGCAGAAAGCAAAAATAAAGACGGATGGTTAATTACTTTGGATTATCCAAGTTATATTCCGTTTATGACCTATGCTGACAATCGGGAACTTCGTAAAAAACTAGCCATTGCTTCTGGTGCAAAAGCGTTTCAAAATAATAAATTTGACAATCAAGAAAATGTGTTACAAATAGCACAGCTTCGTTTTAAACGTGCCAATTTGCTTGGTTATAAAACCCATGCCCATTTTGTTTTAGAAGAGCGCATGGCAAAAAACCCAGAAACCGTTGAAACCTTTTTAAATGAATTATTAGATAAAGCCAAACCTGCTGCTGAAAAGGATTTTAAAGAATTGCAAACATTTGCTAAAGATTTAGATGGTATTGATAAGCTTCAAAAATGGGATGGCTCCTATTATGCGGAAAAACTAAAGCAAAAACGTTTTAATTTAGATGATGAAAAGTTAAAGCCCTATTTCAAGTTAGAAAATGTTATTCAAGGTGTATTTACGATTTCGAAAAAATTATATGGTTTA
>CBFHJN010000290.1:0-238 GCA_965655805.1 Flavobacteriaceae bacterium | reverse complement strand
AGTACCATGAAGACGTCCTAACCTATAAAGTTACGGATTCAAAAGGTAAGTTGATATCCGTTTTTTATGCCGATTTCTTCCCAAGACCAGGGAAACGAAATGGTGCTTGGATGACGGTTTACAAACCTCAATTTGTTAAAAATGGTCAGGATAGCAGACCACATATTTCCATTGTTTGTAATTTCACCAAACCAACAAAAACAAAACCATCTTTATTAACATTTAACGAAGTCACTAC
>CBFHJN010000289.1:0-3300 GCA_965655805.1 Flavobacteriaceae bacterium | reverse complement strand
GTTCTGCTATTTTATAACGCCTGAATATTCCGCCATGACTGAAGATGCTAGAAAACGAATCACAGCTCTCGAACAATTCAGCGAATTAGGCAGTGGTTTTAATATTGCTATGAAAGATTTAGAAATTCGTGGTGCTGGCGATTTGTTGGGTGGTGAACAAAGTGGATTTATCAATGATATTGGTTTTGATACTTACCAGAAAATTTTAAATGAAGCCATTGATGAATTGAAAGAAACCGAATTTAAAGATTTATATGAAGATGATGGTAAAGAAAAAGACTACGTAAAAGACATCACGATAGATAGCGATTTTGAATTACTGTTTCCAGACGATTATATCAACAATATTACGGAGCGCCTCATTTTATACACCAAATTAAACGATATCCAGAACGAAGCAGAACTAGATAAATTTGAAACCGAAATTCGTGACCGATTTGGCGAATTACCAACACAGGTTGAAGATTTAATGAATAGCGTTCGGATTAAGTGGGTAGCAACCAAAATGGGACTGGAAAAAGTGGTCATGAAACAAAATAAACTCATTGGTTATTTTATCACCGACCAGAAAAGTGGCTTTTATCAAAGTCCAAATTTTACCAGGGTTTTACAATTTGTACAGTCGCATCCGCAAGCATGCAAAATGAAAGAGAAACAAACCCGAAGCGGTCTGCGTTTATTATTGACTTTTGAAAATATTAAAAGTGTAAACCAAGCGTTAAAAGCTTTACAACCCATAATAAATAAAGACTAATTCCCACATGGCATAAGTCTTGTACATATTCATAAAACGTATACTATGAAAAAACTGCTTCTTCTCTCACTTTTAATACCATTGGCAACATTTGCACAACACAGCATTCAAGGTGTGTTTTCGCCAGCGGAATCGTTTAGTTTTGCGCTACTGTATCATGTAACGCCTTCTGGAACAAACTATGTAGAACAAGCAAAAACCAATAAAGATGGGAGCTGGACAATGGATTTGAAAACAAATGCTTCCGTTGGGATTTACAAAATTGTGTATGCAACGCCTGTTGAAGCAAACAATTTTGATGTCTTTTACAATGGAAAAGAATCAATTTCATTAACCTTCGATTTAGATAATGGACTTCAATTTACAGCTTCCGAAGAAAACAAATTGTGGCAAACCTATACGGATAGCATTTTTAAAATAAATGCTTTTATTAGCGACTATTATATGGCTCAAAAAGCAAATAAGAGTGAGATTACAGCCATTTTTGAAACCTTGAAAAACACACAGAATCATTTTGAAGCAACCGCTTCTGATATGATGATTTCACCATTTGTAAAATCGAATAGAACCTATATTCCTGATACGTATGAAGATGTTAATACCTATTCCGCAAATTTAAAAACCCATTATTTTGATTATATGGATTTTAGCAATCCATTACTACAAAGCTCTGATTTTTTAAGCGAACGTGTAAACGCTTATGTATTTGCCATGCCTGAAGAAACCAGCTACTACAACCAAGCTATTGATAATGTAGTAACCGCAATTGGTAGCCATCACGAAGCAGCAATTTTATTACTAGAAAATCTATGGCAAAGCATGTTACAAAAGCAACAGCCAGAGGTTGCTAATTATATCAGTGACACGTATTTATTGCCACTAGCACAAATGCGTAACAAAACAGACTTAATAAATGTACTTGAAGATTATAACAAATCGGCTGTCGGTAAAAAAGCAACCAATTTCGAGTTTACTTACTTGGAAAATAACAAGCCTATAAAAACAACTTTATATGATTTTAATACTTCAAAAAAAACATTGTTAGTTTTCTGGAGTAGTGGTTGTGGTCATTGTTTAGAAGAACTTCCAAAAGTTCATATTTTAATGAAACAACATCCAGAAATTACTGTTTTAGCCTATGGTTTAGAAGATAGCATTAGAAGTTGGAACAAAACCATTCCAGAATTTTCTGATTTCATTCACACTTACGATTTACAGAAATGGGATAGTCCACTTATTGATATTTATGGTGTTTCAGCTACACCATCCTATTTTGTTTTAGATGCTGATAAAACCATCTTGGCAAAACCCGAACATGTGGAAGATTTAGAAGCCTATCTTAAAAACTAATTTTAAATTAAAAATGATAAAACGCATTTTCGTAATGCGCAATGCTTTCATCCTTTTTATTTTTTAAAACTGCTATAATATCAAAACGACATTCCAAATCCAAATCGTTTTCTATAATATAAGCATCCATAACTTTGACTAGTAATTTTATTTTTCCTGGCGTTACAAATTCTTGAGGATCTCCAAAAAAATCTGAATTTCGAGTTTTAACCTCTACACAAATTAGCTCGTTTTTATAACTCGCAATAATATCAACTTCGGCTTTCTGATAGTAATAATTGCGCTCAAGGATATGATAGCCTTTGGCTTGCAAGTAATCTGCTGCCATTTGTTCGCCTATTTCGCCAAGTTCATTGTGTTGTGCCATGTTTACTTCCCACAAAAGCGGGATTCTTTGTATTTAACCAACAACAAGATAGTAAATTTAAGTTTCGGATACTTCTAACTTATAACCAACACCATGTACATTGGTAATTTTAATTGAAGCATCATCTTGCAGTTTTTTGCGTAGTTTGGAGATATAGGTGTCCAAGCTTCTACCAACAAAAACGCCATGATCTTCCCAAACTTTCTTGGTAAGCTCATCACGTTTAATAATTTGATTTGGGTTGGCCGCAAAAATCTCTAACAGTTCACACTCCTTTTTAGATAGACTAATTTCTTCTGATTGTTTAACTAATTTATTCTGTTCTGGATAAAAGTGAAAACTACCAATTTCCGAGTAATCTCCAACATTTATAGTAGAAATTGGTCCTAATTTACGCTTATAAAACCCAAAAAATAACAGTCCTAAACCTCCAAAAATTAAAACATAAAAACCAGCCTTTTTACCAAAATTATTGGCAGGAAGATCGGTAAATATAATCTGAATTGTGTAGCAACTTTCAGGTAAATAGCGTCCACTACAAGGCACGATATTATTTTCAATCGTGTTTAAAATTTGAAAACTGTAGGCCACTTCCTGCGCATCACAGGAAATAGTTTCTACCAGATAATTATTAGGAAGTTCAGCTTGACTAAAAGCAATATCAATTGTAGAAACTAATTCACTTGGCTCAAAAGACAACGGTTTTTCAAAGCTTAATTGAAACCTATTTTTCTTGATCGCTTTTACGGGCAACACGAGTGATGTTGAATCTTGATTAATTAACAATAATTGATTACCAACGTCACGTAACGACACCTTAACGCGTTCT
>CBFHJN010000288.1:0-3317 GCA_965655805.1 Flavobacteriaceae bacterium | reverse complement strand
AAGACGGCTGTTAAAACCGCACGTAAGCATTTAAAAAAGGCTGGATATGGTAAGAAGTAAATGTATTTATATTTTGAATAAAATATAAAATTATAATTTATCTAAATCTTTGGTAATTTGACAATGCTGTTGAAGGTTGGTGATTTTGGATGTTAGCAGTTTCATTCATCTCATCAATATTCATATCAAGAAAATTTCGGTTATGATATTGTCGTAAAATAGCAATACCAATAAAATCTTTTCGTAATCGCTTCACAAAACTTTCGTTCTTATATTTGTAAATTATTTTTTCATTACTATCTTTTACAAAATTATCAACATGCTCCTTCATATTATACTTTACTAAATCAACGATAATGAATTTATTATTATTTACAAGATGAGTATAAGATTTATCACTTTTTAATATGACAATTGGAACGTACATTTTATATTCAGTTGTATTTATAACAGGGTGTTCTAATGACGGTTTTTCATCTGCCGATATGTGTAAATTTACATACGATTGACTTCGTTGCATGGGTACGTTTAAAATCAAATGCCTTAATAAATTATCAGCAGGTTTTTTAAAATGTTTTGTTTTTAATTCTTCAATATTTTTAAGCATCTCTTCCTTTTCATCATCGCTATATGGTGTTGATGCGTTAGGCTTACTACGTTCAATCTTTAATATTTTTATTAATAAAGGCGTATTTATTCCCATTTTACACAGGATACTTCCTTGAATTGTTCTCAATAACGCATCTACATCCATTTTTGCTCTTGCCACATCAATCTTGTTTTTTACGTTTTCATCAATATCGTATGTTTGAGATAGTTGAAAATCGCTAATAAAATGTTTTTGAAATGATGCTATATTGCTTATATTTTTCTTGTATGTTCTTTTTGAAATATCACCATTTTTAAAACGATTTGATACGGTAGTTGTCATGTCTTTTAATAATTGGTCGCCTGATGAATATACAACATTTTTAACTGGTCGTTGTACTACTTCAACAATTTCGGGTTCATCTACTACTTCGTTTTCTACAACGGCGGGTTGTTCTACTTCAACGGCGGGTTGTTCTACTTCAACTACTACTTCGTCTTCATCTTCAAAATATACTCGTGTTGGTCGTTCAACCTCGGCATCGTCATCACTTTCTTCTTTTAACGTTTTTATCTCTTCCCGTTTATTTATCAACTCTATTTTCAATTTTTTTATTTTTTTGATAATATCATTTTCTTCTAATTTCAGTAAAGTAATATATTGTTCCTTTGACACTAAAAAGTTTTGTTCCATTATATAGTTTATATTAAAACTTTAAACCGGGAAATCAATTTTATACCCTGTGATAGTTGAGGGAACGTCAATTCTAAAAATAGATTATTTTATTTAGTTTTTACGAAAAAAATTGACGTCGCGTCATTTTGGTTGGAAAAATTGAATATTTTATTTAGTTTTTACGAAAAATTATATATGAAAGGATTGATTTATAAATTAGTGTGTGATGATGAGGTATATATTGGTTCAACGGTTGATTTGAAAAATAGGATGCGAGTACATAGAAGAGATGCTAAAAGACATCCAGAACGACGTGTTTATAAACATATAAATGAAAATGGTGGGTGGGATAATGTTAAGGTTGAGATTATTGATGAAGTTGAATGTGAAAGTAAAGATGAAATGAGACTGATGGAGGGTGATTATATACGGGAGTATGGAACATTAAATGTAAAAGTTGAAGGGAGGACCAGCAAAGAATATATGAAAGAATGGTGTAAGGGTAATAAAGACCAATATTTAAAACATCAAAAAATATATTATCAACATAATAAAAATCAAATAAAAGACCGAATGAAACAAAATTATCAACATAATATTCAATCTAAAAAAAATTATTGCGACAAGTGTGATATAGTGTGTCAAAGTAATTCAAAATTAAATCATCATTTTAAAACTAAAAAACATCGTAATAACCAAAAATAAATTGTACTAAATTGAAATAAGTACAAAATGAAAAAATCCAAAAAATAAAATGACCAAAACTCAAAAAAAGTCATTTTTGAAAAATCCAAAATTCCAAAAAATAAAATGACCAAAACTCAAAAAAAGTCATTTTTGAAAAATCCAAAAATTAAAATGACCAAAACTCAAAAAAAGTCAAAATGAAAAACTGATTAATTTTTTCTTCATAAAATTAATGTACTCCCCCTTGAACGAAGGCACCGTTCGTTAATTGATTTAACCATCTTTTTAATACGAATAAAAATGATTTTAAAAAACAATTGTTTAAAGGATATTTAAACCTATTTTAATATGTCTAATAGCAATGAAGAAGAATTGACAGCATATCAAAAAAAAATATTGTATATGCGCGATTATAATAAAACCGAAAAAAGAAAAGAAATTACGCGCGTCGCCGTGTTAAAGCATTACTACAATAATCACGAAAAAATGAAACAAAAAAAATGCGAACAACGTGCTAATAATATTAAAAATAAAAAATATTATTGTGATTTATGTGATATAGCATGTCCTTGTAATACACATCTTAATATACACAAGGCAACTAATAAACATAAGAAAAATGTGGAAAAAATGAAAGAAATAGAAAATTGATTTTTCTATAAAAATCAATTTAAATATAATAAAAGACTTAAATGGAAAATATTTTAGATATAATGACTACAACCCTGAACGACGCTTATACTATTAACAATCACCTTTTTAAATTAGGTGTGGCAACTATTACATGTCCTAAAATGGAAATAAATGAAAAAAATGAAAAAGTTGTGATACATCCAGACGGTCATAGCAATATAAACATTAATGATTGTAGAAACTATTGGAATTATATAAATGATTTGTTTTTTACAAACATTATTTTATGTGGTGATAGAAGCAATATCATGTGTCTTGATATAGATGTGCCGAAAGAAGGAGAAAATGTGGAAGACGGAATGAAGTGGTTGGAAGAAAATAAAGATAAACTCGGGAATACGTGGGTTGAAAAAACAATTAGAGGAGGTTTTCATTATTACTATAAATATAACCCGAATGTAAAATCAACTAATAAAGGTTGGATTGATGGTAAGAAATATTCAATTGATTTATTGGGAAATGGCCGATTTACATATTGTTCGCCAACGATGATGAATGGGAAAGGATGTTATGATTGGTTGGAAGGTCAATCACCTTTGGATTGTGATTTACAAGAGATGCCAGATTGGTTGGTTCAAGTGTGGGATAAAAAACATAATAATAAAAATAAAAATAACGAAAAAAAGAAGAAAGAAAAAAAAGAAGTGAGATATACTGACGAGCAGTATGAGAA
>CBFHJN010000287.1:3065-3319 GCA_965655805.1 Flavobacteriaceae bacterium | reverse complement strand
TGGTAATATCTTCAAGTGCGCCTCCGTTCTGTAAATATTTAACCGCTTGACTCCATTTATCAGGATGCTCGATAAGCTTTAATTTTGGTGCGCTTTTCTTTGGCATTGGCATTTCATTTGAATGCGTTTCATCGGCATCGTCAATGTCACCTACTGGAGTTAGGAATGTATAAAGCAATGCGTATTTCATGGCGTATGTAGTAGCCTTTCCTGCGCCCTTATCCTGACTATCAACGCCGTGACCATATCCGCAA
>CBFHJN010000287.1:0-3055 GCA_965655805.1 Flavobacteriaceae bacterium | reverse complement strand
GCTCAAGACTTTCACCGGATTCATGTAATAATAAATATTTGACTTTCACCTTAGTAAAAATAGACTGCTTCTGTTTTGTGCCGTATTGATTTGTTTCTTCCCATCTATCAACTTTAGTTGACTCTTCAATATCAATAGGAAACATTGATAATCCTGCTGATGCCAAAGCCTTTTTAAAAATGACTTTTACATCTTGGTCCTTTGTTCCTTTGTAAGATCCGGCACGACCGGCCCCAACATTACTATTTTTTTCAATGCCTTTAACTTCATTCATTACCTGAATAATGGCCTTTGCTATTTTGGTTCTTTCACTCATTACAGTTCTCGGTTTAGTTCAAATTGTAAGTCTGAAATTTCCATTGATAGGTTTTTAATCAGCTCGTCACGAAGCTCGCTTTGTTCGTCATTTGGTAGCTTCATTCTGTGCAAGATCAAAGCCTCCAATATTAGATTCTTTTCTTTTAGTTCTTGTTCCATATTAGAGTTATACGAGATTGATTTGTGAAGGTTACTAAAAAGGGCAAATTTCTTTTTTTGGTTTTTGCAAGTACGGTCTAAGCCTGGTTAGTGAGTAAAACTCGCCTTTAATATTTGTTCTACTATTTTTGATAATTCCATAATTCAGTTATTTTAATTCGGGCAATAACTACCCATACACTCGTCCGTTGTGCGCAATACTAAATACATTCATCTAATATTTCACTTAAAGTTTCCGCATAGTATTCATCGCCTTCAATGGTTAGGTATATATCAGTTCCACAATAAACCTCTTCCCCATTGTAGTTGTCGTGTTCTTTTTTTCCAAAATTATATTTAGTAATCAAGGCTTTCAAGTCTTTTTTGAAACTATCTATAACCGTTCTTTTTTCTAAATCTGTCATAACCCGTACTGCGCACAACAACAGCTAAAAAGCATAGCCATGCGACTTTTTGTTTTTTAATGAAGCGTGATTCCGTGGCTACGCTTCTTAGCCAAACCGTTGTGATTAATGCCCTTCGATGGTCATTTATTTTCTAAAGCTCTTACCATTAAATTCAATGACATTAAACATCTCAAAAAGCCTATCGTAAACCCTTCCACCATAACGAACGCCAAACTCATCAAGTCCGGCTTGTATGTTTCCTTCATGACTTGAATCATAATTGCAAGTGACGTGAGTTACCTTACCCGAAGAGTAACGCCTTTCAATAATGTCTTTGAATAGATTTGCCTTTCCGTAGTTACTAGCGTCACGCTCGGTCTTTACGTCATCAAATAAACAAACGCCTGAAGTCATACGATGCCAAAACGTTAATTTAGTTTCTTGGTCATTGCAGCCTTCATAATCATTCACAACCTCATTCATATTGTAAATGGCAAAAGATCTTAAATATTGTTGCAATGACACTTGCATCGCTTTCATTATGCTAGTCTTACCAACCCCAAAGCCTCCAATAATTAAAAGACCCTTATCAAACGAAGGACTACTTAAATTAGTCAAGCAAGGTTCATCAAAAAAGGTTTGATTATTTAAAAAGTAATGAAAAACAACCGAAGCAAATGACAATGTTTCTTTATTGATTTCGTAAGGTTTACCGTTTTGGTCTTGGTAAGCTTTGTTAAACCACCACCATAAAACGTTTTTGTCTAGTTTAATTGGTTTCGGCTTATCGTAGTTCCTAACCTTGCGCATGTATTCAGCGTTCTTTTTCTTTTGCTCTTCGCTTATTTCGTGAACATCTTCAAAGGTCCTGATTTTTTCACGCTCGCCCTCGGTCAAAGTTTCAACCGGCAACCGCTTCAGATAATTATACGCCGCTACTCCTATCTTTTCCATTAAGCTTTATTACGATTTAAAAACTAAAAGGTTGTACTTTTTCCTAATGTAATCTTTGGTTTGTTCCTTAAAAGCTTCTCGCATTTGCAAATAGTCAAGCCATAGGGGAAACCAATCTTTACCGCCCTTCTTTTTCTTTTGATACGTTGTAATGTTCTTAGCGGCCAAATATTTCTGTTTAGCCTCTTCTATTTTTTCTAATGTAATTCTCATTATCTATTTTTTACGAATGCAGGTTTGTTAGGTTGTGAGTTTTGACTAAAAATTATTTCATCTTGCCAGCATTTCCCGTTTAAATAAGTTAACGGATTTTTTCTAAATTTTTTTTCAGAATTAGCCTGAACATAATTTTTTACAGTTGATAAAATTTCATTTACATCCACTTGACTTAAAGACTTAAATTTCTTTTCACATTTAAGACGATCAACTTTTTTACCATAAAAATTCCAAAACAACTCAAACTCTTTTGTTCTTTGTTCTTTGTTTAATTGGTTATTGGTTTGTTGTTTATTTATACTATCAATGCTTTCGCTAGTGCTTTCACTTTGCTTTGACGTGTGGTTTATCAATGCTTTATCAAGTGCGTTGTTAAGTGCTTTATTAAAATTTGATAGGGCTATAATGTTTGATGAATATTGGTTTCTTGATTTCTCAATCATTTTGATAAACTTCCATTCAATCAAATCATTAAGCGTATTTATAAAAGTATTATAAGATCTTATACCAATAGCCTCTTTTGCCATTGTAGTTGGTAGGCCAAACTTTTCTTTCCATCCTAACCGGTTGCAATGCTCTATACAAAAAAAGTATAAGGCAGTATGATTTGGTTTTATCTTTTCCGGATGTTCAAAGCAGAAGTCAAACCACGCTCTTGATAATTTATAACTATTCATAAATAAAAAACCCTTTAAGCCATCACGAAGGGGAGTTCGATCAGGCATTAAAGGGTATCAAAATTTTTTATAGCATTCTCCCCAATGCTGTATTTAAAACAAATATAATCATTTCAAGTCTAAATACCGATTCAAAACGGCCTTAAACTCTTTCGCTTTTTCTTTGTCAATCGCTACACTAGCTGACCTCCCATTCGATTCATCTTCAAAAGTTATGAATAGCAAGCCCTCCAATGCGCCTGTCATTATTCTTGTTTTGATGACTTTGTAACTATTGTCTTTAATCGGTTTAGCGAAGTGTTTCATATCTCAAACTTTGAAATATAGTCCTCAATCATAAAGTTA
>CBFHJN010000286.1:0-3354 GCA_965655805.1 Flavobacteriaceae bacterium | reverse complement strand
ATAAAGTAGCACCACCTTTTAAAATGGCAGAATTTGATATTATGTATGGTGAAGGTATTTCCAAGGTTGGTGAAATATTAGATATAGCTGTTGAGTTTGATGTTATTAAAAAAGCTGGCTCGTGGTTTAGTTATGGCGACACCAAATTAGGACAAGGTCGAGATGCTGTTAAGGCACTTATAAAAGATAATCCAGAACTCATGGAGGAGTTGGAAATTAAAATAAAAGAGCTGATAAAATCAGCTTAAGAATAAAAAAATCCCAATCCATTTGGGATTTTTTTATATCCTAACGCAACCTTTTAGCTTTTAGCGCATCTACATAGTGAAACACACTATTTAAGCTTTGCCTCAAACCTATGAAAAAATTGTTTGTTTGCTTGTTTGCCTTATTATCATTAGCCTGCAGTGTTAATGATGATGGTGTACAGCCAAACGCTGTATTAATGTTGCCTGTAGAAAATGCTATAGTACCAGATGAATTTGTAGTTGGTCAGGAATATGAAATTTTTATAACGTATATTCAACCAACAACATGTCATGTTTTTAAAGACATTTATTCTCAAATAGAATCAGATGGGTTAATGATAGCCATTATGGCTAATGTTTTTAATGAGACTAATGACTGTCCTCCAAGCGCAACAACAGTAGAAAAATCGTTTACAGTCAAACCAACTAGAGAAGAAACTACGTATGTGTTTAAATTTTGGCATGGTAGCAATGATTCCGGAGAAGATGAATTTATTATTATTGAGGTACCAGTAGTCGATTAATTAATGTTTAACTAAATGTGTTTCATTTGAGTTTCAATCAACTCATACAAAAATGTAGTAATCATGATACGCAAGCACAAAGCGAACTATACCAGCTCTTTTCGAGCAAATTGTTTTCGGTTTGTTTAAAGTATTCTAGGAATTACGCCGAAGCGGAAGATAATCTGCAGGACACATTTTTGACTATTTTTAGTAAAATTAGTCAGTTTAAAAATAAAGGTTCGTTTGAAGGTTGGTTAAAACGAATTGCCATTAATACGGCTTTGCAACGCTATAGAGGTCAAGGCGTTTTTGAAATAATAAATGAAGACTTCATTGAAGATGAAGAAATAGAAATTGATGATGACGATATATCTCTCGATTTTCTATTGAAAATTATTCAAGAACTACCAGATCGGTATAGATTGGTGTTTAATATGTATGTTTTAGATGGCTATTCGCATAAAGAAATAGCCGATTTACTAGATATTACTGATGGCACATCAAAATCTAATTTGGCGCGAGCACGAAAAATATTAAAAGATAAAATTGAAGCATATAAAGCGGGTTTTAATGCCCAATCCTTATAATGAGTAACAAAAAACACATCGATAGAATTTTCCAAGAATCCTTTAAGGATTTTGAGGCAAAGCCCAATCCTGAATTGTGGTCTAAAATTCAAAAAGAGATGACATTAGACACGGAAACGCCCAAAATTGCGTTCCCAATCTGGATGCGAATAGCCGGTATTGCAGCCGTTTTAGCCATATTAATTACTGTTGGTTCCGTAATATTTACGGAATCTAATAACGAAGTTTCTGCAGATGAAAAAATGGTTGATGTGGAAACGAGTTCCGATGGTAATTTATTGAATTCAGATAAAACGAATGCCAGTTCCCAAGATTATTCAGAACCAAACAACACATGGGATGTTACGAATTTGCCAAGCACGCAAACCGGTTCCACGAAAGAGGCAGAAACGTCTGAAAATGAAATTATTGCAAACGCGGAATTGGATGCTAACGGAAATCCAATAGTTGATGCAAATTCTAAAAGAAATTTGAATTCGAATTCAGGCAGTCAAAATACGACTAATGGCATTTCATCTGTAAATACAGTAGTAGCTAATTCAGATACTAATAACAACCTAAAGGCTAATAACAATTACAAGAATCAGTCAAACATTGCCAATTCAAGTAATAAAATAAATACTCAAAATACCAGTAACACTAAAAATGGTATGGCGAATCAAGATAAAATCGGAACAACAAACCAGACCACTAATTCGGACACCGTCATTTCAAATAATGCAGTGGAATCCACAAATTATGTGGCTGAAAACGCGCCAAATCAAACAGGTGAAGTTGTTTCAAATAATGCAGTCAATCAAACATCATCTACTGATAAAACAGCGGATAAAAATGATGCTATTGCTGCCAATAAAACATCAGGAAACACCAGTAATAAACAAACAATACAAAATAACGATTACAACAATAATACGGTAGCTTCTACCATCAACAGCGATAATGAAAGTACTAAAACGGCATCTGATGTTCAGCATGCCGTTTCTACTTCGGAAACCGATAATCTGTTGAAGGAAAGAAGTCCGCAAGACGCTATTGCTTGGAATGCTAAGTCAAGCAACACACCTCAAAATGAAAAAGAAAAAGAGGAAAACTTAATGGTTGGTGATTCGCTGGTTAGTGAATCACCTTCAATTGAGGAAGCTATTGCTCAAGCCGAAAATATCACTGAAAAAGATGAAGAAGAAAAACTAGTAAACAGGTGGCAGGTTCAAGCTAATATTGCGCCTGTTTACTATAATTCTTTAGGAAAAGGCTCACACATTGATGATGAGTTTGTCTCCAATTCTAAAAGTGGTGAAACCAATACCAGTTATGGTGTGAATGTAAGTTATGCTATTAGTAAAAAATTCGCCATTCGTTCTGGTATCAGTTCTTTAAATTTAAGTTACGATACAGATAATGTTATTTTATACAATTCGCCAGCCACGACCATTCCAAATAATTCGAACCCCTTGCGTAACATTGATTTAGCGGTTGAAAGCCAAACATTAAGCGCCTTTAGTGGCGATAATTTAGGATTTCAACAAATAAATAACGAGCTGTATAATGCAGCTATTAGTCAACGTTTAAGTTATTACGAAGTACCCGTAGAACTGGAATATAAATTGGTTAATAACCGTTTTGGCGTCAATATTATTGGTGGTATGAGTACCTTTTTCTTAAATGATAATGAGGTGTATTCTGAATTTGAAGAATATAAAACCTATATAGGTGAAGCGAATAATGTAAATAGTATGAGTTTTAGCACCAATCTAGGAATTGGGTTGAATTATAAATTTACAGATAAACTCCTATTTAATTTTGAACCTACTTTTAAATACCAATTAAATGGTTTTGATAATACGTCAGGTAATTTCAGACCGTATATTATAGGTGTTTACACAGGTTTTAGTTATAAATTTTAGTTTTAGGTTTTTAAGTTGGTTAGACTACTACTAATAAGCTAAACCCTTACACCATAAAAAAAGCAGTTCTTTGATATAAGAACTGCTTTTTTTATAATTTTGTTTTCTT
>CBFHJN010000285.1:0-3403 GCA_965655805.1 Flavobacteriaceae bacterium | reverse complement strand
TTACTTGGCGTATTTTCGTTTCCTGAAAAAGGTGAACAAAAACCCGAAAAAGGCTAAAAACACTAATGGTAAGACGATGTTGATAATCTGCCATTTTGTTTTTTCGTCTGATACTTTTTGGTAGTCTAAAAAAGCAATAGAAATATCTTTGGAGCGAATGTTTATAAGTCCGCTATCATCTAACAGGTAATTTACGGCATTCAGTAAAAAATCTTTGTTACCATAATTTTGCCCTGTCCAACGATCAAAACCTAATTCCAAAGGGCCATTTCTGCCGACATCATTTTTTATCACATCACCATCTGCAATGACAATCATTTTAGTTGGTGTGCTTGTGTTTAAAATTTTAGGTAGGTCAAAAGGTTTTACTCGATTATTATAAACCGAAGTGAAATTTCCTTCCAATAAAACGGCTAAATTTTGGGAGCCACTGACGTATTTATTTGGGTCAGGCTCTTCGTTAGTCATTTCTAAACTGACTTCGCGAGGTGTTCCATCTACTTTGGTTAAAATAGAGCTTTGCAGTAAAATAGTTTTCTGAACATCGTTTTTCAGCGTATCAATCTGATTGGCAAAATCAAATTTTATCAGGTTCAAATTGTTTACAATTGGATGTTTAGACGTGGCATTTACTAATGGTGAATAGTACCAAGGTAATTGCTGAAATTGTGCTTGGCTGCCATCACCTGTTGCCAATGTTATTGGAGCAGAGTAGAGGTCGTTAATTAAAACGGGATTGATACGCACACCATATTTAAAGAAGAAATCCGTCATGTTTAAATCGCGTGCCATGGCTATATTTTTACCAGCAGCATTAAATAAACTATCTTGCTCTATGGCAACCCTATCTAACAGCCACAAGCTTTTTCCGCCTGACATGGTATACTGATCTAACACTAATTTTTCGGGTTCTGTATAAGCTTCCGTTGGCTTGGCTGAAATAATTAAATCGTAGGTTTTTAAATCGTCTAACGTTTTTTGCGGTACATTTTGAACGCTATCCAACGTGAAAGCGGCAATATAATAATAGTCTTTTATGGTTTTTACAAAGTCGAAAATCTGTGCATCCTGCAATTGATTATTTCCTTTTAAGATGGCTATTTTACGCCGTTTTGGATTTACCAATTTACTAAAGCCATCGGCAAAGGCATATTCTAAATGTTGAATGGAATTACTGGCCAATTCGCGTACATCAGCACCAATTTTATTTTTAATTAGCGGAATTTTCACCGTTACATCATTATAACTCGCTAAAGCCCAAGGGAAAATTACTTCCTGACTGGATTTTCCAGCATCTTGAACGGTTACTTGCATGGGTTTTAAGCCACGTTCGTTTAGTTGCTGAATGTTTTGTTCGCGAGCAGAATCGTCTTCCAACGGATTAATAAAGTTGAAATGAACTTGACTGTTTTCAGATTTAAATTCTTCGAGCAATTGTCGGGTTTCGGTTTGTAAACGCCTGAATTCAGATGGTAGATTCGTGCCATCTAAAAACACATCAACCAGAATAGGTGATGTAACCGATTCGACTATGGTATTAGACGCAGGACTCAAGGTGTAGCGTTGGTCTTGGGTTAAATCGAAACGCTCATAAAATCCATACGTAAAAATATTCAACACCAATAAACCAATTGGAAGTAACAGTAAAGTTGCTAATTCTTTTTTATGAAATGGTTTGTTACTAATATAACGAACCGTAAAACCTAGAAATATAAGAATAACACTGATAAAATACAGCAAATCGCGTGTATCAATCACACCACGACTAATGCTTTTGTAATGCGCATTCATACCCAATTGATCAATGAAATTGCTGGATGTAAAATCCGCTATGCCTTCAAAACCTATATAAAAGAAGAAACATAAAAATATGGCTGTAATAAATGCCACGATTTGATTATCCGTTAAGCTTGACGCAAAAACACCAATAGCTGTGTAGGCTGCGGCTAAAAACAGCAATCCTAAATACGAACCGAACGTGCTCCCAAAATCAATATTACCCAAAGGGTTTCCTAATTGGTGAACCGTATATACATAAAGTAAAGTGGGCAATAAAGCTAAAATAATTAGAAAGAAGGCACCCAAGTATTTTCCTAAAACGATTTTAAATAAACTGATGGGTTTGGTAAGTAATAACTCTAAAGTGCCCTGCTTTTTTTCGTCTGAAAAACTCCGCATGGTAACAGCAGGAATCAGGAATAATAGAATCCAAGGTGCTAATAAAAAAAAGCTCGACATATCAGCAAAGCCGTTTTCTAGGATGTTAAATTCGCCTTGAAACAGCCAGAGAAACAAGCTGTTTAAAATAAGGAAAATTGTGATCACTAAATAGCCAATCGACGAAGCGAAGAAGGCATTTATTTCTTTTTTTAATATTGCTAGCATTTAAAATATTTCTTATTGTATATTAGTCATTGCAAGTCGATTTGGCAACGTGGTATTCTATTTGTTTTTAGTTTCCATCCTGAAATAAAGTAGCATCAAATCGATACCAAAAATATTCCGTGTAAAGCCAAAATACTATGCCTAGCGCAAAAATAACTAATAGGATTATTCTAAATTTTCTTTTATTCATTTATCAACAATCGCTAATCTAGTGAAGCAACTTTATCCACACTCCAAGCTTCAGGTTTCATATTGAACATAGGTTTGGTAACAGCCCAAATACCTTTAAACAAATCTGAATTTCTATAATTTTCTAAATCGGCTTCGTTTTGCCAATAACTATACGTAAAAAACACATTTGTATTGTTTTTATCCCGATATAATTCCAAAAACTCACAACCTGGAAAACTCCGAATAGCGTGTTTGTTTTTTTGAAAATTCGCTAAAAAGGCATCAATATGGTTTGGTTCAAAGCCTAATTTTACAATCCGTACAAACATCGTTAGTCATTTTTAAAATTAACCGTTATGGTATCCATTAAATCCAATCCTAATAATGATGAGGCACTTCCTGTGGTATTCGGATTGCTTTTATAAACGGCAATTTCAAGATATTTAGATGAATTAAATACCACCATACGTTGCCCTTCACTATTGCGTTTTTCGGGTTCCTTGCTAAAATCAACTATATCACTATACTTATCATAGATTTTAGGAAAAGTTTTATTTCTAGCCGAAATTTCAAAGGATCGTCCGCGTTGTATTTTTTCAAAAAACGCACGTTTTATATTACTAATTACGTTCCCATAATTATCAATATAGATAATATGACCAATAATTTGCGTTTTTTCATCATTTACAAACGGAATAATATTTTTGATTGGTTTAATGGTGTTAATTGCCTTTCCAATCACATCTAAAGTGCCACCACGTGCTATATGGCAGGCAACTTGAACAAAGACATCTAAAACTGGAAAGCTCGTTACAATTTTATCATGGATATTTATTTCTACAATTTT
>CBFHJN010000284.1:0-3406 GCA_965655805.1 Flavobacteriaceae bacterium | reverse complement strand
CCTACCAAAATAACATCAATCCCGGCGCCATCTACAATTTTTGCCATGGTATAATCATAAGCCGTGAGCATAGATATTTTTTCGCCTTTGGCTTTCATATCCACCAAGGTTTTTACTGTGATGCGTTTGTATTGTTTTTTTGCGACTGACATACGTTATTTTTAGAATGCTTGTAAAATTAGTAAATTAAGAATTGAAATGCTTGAATTTTTGAAATTGAATGAAAAACGAGATAGTTTATTCAAAATTCCAGTCGTCTGCATAAATGCCAAAAATGAAATCCATTTCGTATTTGGTCATATAATCTTCATCATATCCACTTTCAAAATTAATGTGATAGGCGTAAACCTTAATGTTGTTTCGCTTAAATTCAAGTAAAAAATCTTTATGATCAGAAATAAATTTTCGTGATATAGTAATATGCTTTACACCAATATCTTTCAAGTATTTCACGTCTTCTTTTTTGATATTTTTAATAACAGATTGAGATGGTATAGCAGATTTAATTTTTGTTTTAATTCCAGCTTTTACAGCATCCATAGTAAATAACTCCATCATTAATCGGTTTGGATCTATGAATTGTTTAGAAAATGCTTCCGGATCATTTACCTTATCTGTAATGAGAATAGCATCCTGATGATTTAAAAACCAATCATTCACACCATCCATATCAAGAGGTGTGAGGCTATCATGCAATTTATAAGTCAAAAACTGATCTTGATTTACTGGAACGTTACCTTTGTAATTTGTGATTTCCGCCCAATGTTTCCAATCGTGAGCAGCTACAAATTTTCCATCCTTCGATTTAATAATATCTAACTCAAATATCCGGAAACCTTTTTTGTAATTTAGGTCTAAAGCTTCCTTTGAATTTGTATAGTTAATACCATCAATTTGTCCGCCAGCATGTGCAATATAACGCATGGTGTCCCTTTTATAGGCAAAATAATTAGCCGATACCTCTCCAATATTTAAAGGTTTGGATCCAATTCTATGAATACCATTTGTATTTATTTCAGTTAATTCTAAAATATTTTCATCTATAAAGGTTTCTTTATTCCCTTGTAAATAATCGGTTAGAAATTTTACATTATGTTCAACCTCTGAACCATTTAATATAATTTTAGGCAAATCAATTTGATATAGTGTTTGTAAGGTATCGATAGCTGTTTCTTCTCTTTTGGCATTTGTTATGAGGTATAATCCACGATTACCAGTTTTATTAAACATCGTTGGATCACCCATTTTTAAATGATCTGGAAATATGTAAACATTGGTATTTTCTAAAAGATTTGCCATTTTTAAGAATGCGATTAAATCACCAATCATATAATCAACTGCGGCAACCATAAATTCTAGGTCTGTACTTTTGGAAGAAATAACGGACTCCATGCGCTCATCATAAATGCCATTAGGAAAATGGGTGTCCGTTGTAGAAATAAATAGAGCAAATGGTTGGTTTAGTTGTGACTGAATTAGAGCTTCTTTTTTAGCTAAATCAAACACATCTTTATCTCTTAAGCCATACGAACTTTCATGACCTGAAACTTGAACATTTTTATAATCTAATATTTTGTCAAACTGAAGTACACGAACCATGTCTTTAATCCCTGAAAAATCAGCATTACCATTAATATAAACAGATTTATATCCTGCATGTTTCAGAACATGTGTGACGCTTGAAATTTCTGAAAAATAGGCTTTTTCAAAAATGCTATTGCCTTCAACACCAAAGAAGGATGGAAGACCTGTTAGAGTTGTGTAAAGTGAGCCACTTGTCCAGTCGCTACCTTGGTTCTGTTTTATATTGTAATAATTCCAATTATTTTTTAGCTTTTGAAGATTTGGCGTTAATTCTGAAAACGTCTTATCTAAATAGGCTTTTTCTAAAGACTCTAATGATAATACAATAATGTTTTTACCCTTTTTACTTTCAATGTTTTCTGGCGTAATATAATCTCCCATACCATTTTTTTCGAGCACATCTTTAAAAGGAATTTCGTTGGTTTGAAATATAGATATCAGTGATTTGGAATCGGAAACAAAATTCCCAAAACTTATAATGATACTGAATAGAAGAAGGATAATTAGTAAAAATCCAATTCGTAATTTTCTGAAATTTAATTTTCTATCTAACATAGAAATCAGTCTTTTATAGAACCAATTGTGCGATTTATAAAAAGTAAAAACAAGGATAATTATTAAGATGATGAACACAATAATTTGTGGAATAAATAGTAGGAAAATATCTTGTGTACCTCTTAAATTGGTATGTACAAAAAATTGATAGCCAATAAATGAATTTGTAAAATAGAGAGATACTAATTGAAGGGCTAAAAATAGACCAGTTATAATAGAAAATATAATTCTGATTTTTTTACTTCTTATGAGTGAAGAAATAAAATAAAATGCCATGATGAATAGGCCAATCATTAAAAGATCCTCTTTCTCTCCAAATTTATTAATGAGTATCTTTAGGCTTTCAAACATGTTATTTTACTAATTGTATTTTAAAGTTACGAGAATAATAAGTCATTATCAAAAACAATTTTTAAAATCAATTACTATTGTTTTCTTATCGTAAAACTAACAAAAAAGTAGTCATTTAATGAACCTTTAGGTATTTCAGTTGAATTATTAATCATAATAATCTAATTTAGAGACATAAATCTAATTGTCATGTCCAAACTTATAATATGTGTTTTATTTCTGGTAGTTTCCACTGTTTTCAGTCAAAATAAATCTGAAATAGCTGTCAAGCAGTCCATTGAAACTTTTTTCGAGGGTTTTCATAAAGGAGATTCTATCTTAATGAATTCCGTTATATATGGAAAATTTCCCACGCAAACGACCTTTAAAAATAAAGCAGGTAAAGATATGATTAGTTCAGGCAATATAAATGATTTATTGAAAGCCATAGCGTCAAGAACACCCGAACAAAAATGGGAAGAGAAAATATTGGGTTACCAAATTCAGATAGATGGCAATTTAGCTCATGTTTGGACGCCTTATGAATTTTGGTTTAATGGAAAATTTAGTCACTGCGGTGTGAATTCATTTCAATTATTTGATGATAACGGACAGTGGAAAATTATTTATTTGGTAGACTCCAGGAGGACCGAAGCCTGTAAACCAAAATAAATTTTTATTAGGTGATAGCTTAACAATCCGTTAAATGCACACCAACAGCCAAACCACCTTCACTGGTTTCTTTGTATTTGGAATTCATGTCTTTAGCGGTTTCCCACATGGTTTGAACCACCTTATCTAATGGTACTTTCACATTATTAGGATCGGTATCTAAAGCTAATTCTGCCGCATTAATAGCTTTAATCGCTCCCATAGAATTGCGTTCAATACAAGGGATTTGTACCAAACCACCTATTGGATCGCAAGTAAGTCCTAA
>CBFHJN010000283.1:0-3431 GCA_965655805.1 Flavobacteriaceae bacterium | reverse complement strand
CATATATATCGCCACGATGTATATGCGCTAACATGGAATTGACCTTTTCAAAATAAGCATCTTTGGACGTACGCATTTTTATTTTAATTGGGTTTCCAAAAACTTTTTGAATGCCTTCAGAGTGATTTTGATTTGTTTTTTCAATGCTATTTAAATCGGAATCCATCTCATCATCAACCATATTCAAATAGTGCAATTCGACATGACTCTCTTTGAATAAGAAGATTTTTTTTGGTTGAAAGAAGCATAAATCGGGAAACGTCAAGGCATCAAAATTTTCTGATTTAAGCGGTTCAATAGCATTTTTTAAATCATAGCTTAAGTAACCAAAAATCCAATCGTTAGTAAGCGCCTGATATTCTTTTAATTTCTGAAAAGCATCCTCATAATCTGTTTGAATACTGGTAAAGGCATCAACTGCTAAAATGGCATCAAAACTGCTATATGATTTGGCCTCTTGAAACGTTTCATGATTGGAGTCCAACCATAGGACTTCCCGGAATTGCTGGCTCCAAAGTAGTGCGTTACTTTTAAAGACGTGCATGTCTTTTGGCTGATATGTTTGGATTTTTCTCAATAAAAAAGTTATTTACAAAGTTCCGAAAATTCCATTGGATAACAAAGTAGAAATGCCTTGCTATAATCACATTTTATAAAGTTGGAATCCCATAAAGCATAACACACATAAAACATTTACCTTTGTAGCTTAAAAACAGAAACTTTTGGACGCAATAACTTTTCAAGATTTAAAATTAAACACGCCTTTATATAACGCTTTAGATGATTTAGGCTTTACCAATCCTACACCTATTCAGGCCGAAGCGTTCAGTGTGGTGGCCTCGGGAGCTGATGTAGTAGGTATTGCTCAAACGGGAACTGGTAAAACGTTTGCCTATATGTTACCAATTTTGCGTAGTTTAAAATACTCCGAACAAGAAAGTCCTCGTGTTTTGGTTATGGTACCAACTCGTGAATTAGTAGTTCAGGTGGTTGATGAAATAGAAAAACTGTCCAAATATATTAACGTTCGTGTTTTAGGTGTTTATGGTGGCGTAAATATTAATGCGCAAAAACGTGCAGTTGCCGAAGGTATTGATATTATTGTTGCCACACCAGGACGTTTATATGATTTAGCTGTTAGCCGTGTGTTGCAGTTAAAATCCATACAGAAGTTAGTCATTGATGAAGTAGATGTGATGTTAGATTTAGGGTTTAGACACCAATTGATTAACATTTTTGATATTTTGCCTGAACGCAGACAAAACATCATGTTTTCGGCTACGATGACCGAGGATGTTGATGCCTTAATTTCTGATTTTTTTATAGCGCCAAAACGTGTGTCTATTGCTGTTTCTGGAACACCTCTTGAAAATATTGAACAACATAAATATGCTGTTCCTAATTTTTATACGAAGTTAAATTTGCTGAAAGAAATTTTAAAAGACACCGAAACCTTCAATAAAGTGTTGATTTTTGTTGCTTTTAAAAAAATGGCAGACCGACTATTTGATGCTTTAGACGAAAATTTTCATGATGAATTATGCGTGATTCACTCCAATAAAACTCAAAATTACCGCTTACGCAGTATTGAGCAATTTCGTACAGGTGAAAACAGGATTTTAGTCGCCACAGATGTTATGGCTCGTGGTTTGGATATTGATAACGTATCACATGTTATCAATTTTGATACGCCCAACTTTCCTGAAAATTACATGCACCGAATTGGTAGAACTGGTCGTGCCGAGCGTGAAGGTCAAGCCATACTATTCTATACTGAAAAAGAACAGGATGCTTTGGAACGCATTGAAAATCTTATGCAAATGACAATTCCAGAATTGGATTTCCCTGAAAATGTATCCATTTCAACAGAATTGTTGGAAGAAGAACGTCCACAAATTTTAGAACGTAACAATCCGACAAAAATACGCGAAGAAGATGCTCCTGGTGCTGCTTTCCACGAGAAAAAAGATAAAAACAAGAAAGAAAATTTAGGAGGCTCGTATAAATTTAAAATTGCAGCGAAGTATAAAAAACCAAAAACACGTGGTGATAAGAATTATAATCAGCGGAATAAGAAGAAGTAAAACTTTTAAATAGTTTTAAACGTTGATAGTCATAGAACTACTGCCAGTTTTATATTCTTTAACAAATTGACCTTTATTTAATACGTTGACCAAGCGTTGTAAACGATAGACCTTGCTGACCAAGTGTAGAATTCATTACACCTTCAAATAAAGGGCTTGGTGATTCTTGGTTTTTTTTCCATTCAAAGATGAAGTTGGATCCTGCGCCTCCTGCTACATCCAATTCGTCTATTATAATTTCGGTAGTTTCTAGAGGTGCCAAATAAATAGATTTATCAAAATACGTGCGAATTAATTTTCCATGATCATCATAATATTTGGCACTTATAATATAAATAGTGTCTAAATCACTCGTATTTCTCATACTTGCCATAGCTGTTAGGTTATGGGTTTTGTGTTGCGACATACTATAAATTTGCGAATAAATAGATAGATAGGTTTTTCCGTATTCCAAAGAATCCTTTGGATTTATATCCTTGCGTCTTTTATTCCAATTTTCAGCATGATAGTCATCAGGGTCTTGCATTTCATTGCAAGAAATCAAACAGGCAAAACTTAAAAGCAAACAGATGACAATTGTTTTCATAATTACGCTAAAATTAGTGATAAAGCAATATACAAAATAGCCTTTTAATTAATACAAAAATCCCTCACCATATTCTGGCAAGGGATCATTAAATAATCGTGTTTCCTTTTAAAACCTTCCTAACAATAACTTAAACCATAATAAGTCGCTTTAAAATTCAACATGATTAGTACTAATTTGCTATAATCATAACTATAAATATCTTCAATTTTTACTAATTGCCAAAATTTTAAGCTTTTATTTTTATAAAACCCACTTAAGGTCAGCACGATATATTGTCGCTAGCATTATAAAAAAGACCAAGTTCGATGATTTATACAACAAACTTGGTCTAGCTAGATTAAATATGTTTTAAAAGTACGAATTAATTTTGCTTTAGGGTGTCTAACCTGTTTTTATAATACACGTCTCCACTCAACTCAAAAGCTGTTGTTATAAATTTTATAACGTTTGGTGTATCCTTAATTGCTTCGTAATAATCTGCCATCGAGTCATATGCATTTGCGCTTTCTGGGTAATATTTAATGGCTTGTTCAAAATACATTTTAGACTTATCTAATTGCTGCATTTCTAAATTCATATAACCTGACATATTGAATAGAAACTCTGGATAAGGTGGTACAAGATATCCGAAGTGTTTTTT
The DNA here is from genome assembly GCA_965655805.1 of Flavobacteriaceae bacterium. Taxonomy (GTDB): domain Bacteria; phylum Bacteroidota; class Bacteroidia; order Flavobacteriales; family Flavobacteriaceae; genus Algorimicrobium. The sequence goes on along the minus strand of CBFHJN010000283.1, from coordinate 118 downwards.
TAGTTTAGCTTCTCGAAAAGCAATAATTTTTAGAAGCTCCTCCTTGCTTGTTTCCATATTATTTATATCATAAGTCCTTTCCATTTGAAACCATTGAAAAGTATGCAATAATCCATCT
>CBFHJN010000282.1:0-3442 GCA_965655805.1 Flavobacteriaceae bacterium | reverse complement strand
TGGCTTTCTAAAACCAAAATACATTATTTAATTCTTCATAATATTTTGAAATTCATTATTGTAGCTGGTGTTTTTAGCATTCTTTTAATTGATGTAAATTTGGTGCTATTCAGAATATTATAACCACCACGTTGATTGGTAAAATGCTTAACGAATCTACTGATTAATTCATTATTAATGTCAACTATTGTGTTACCTTTGTCCAAAATTTAGTAATCATGAGCAGACAGCAAGGAAGTAGCGGAAAAGGAAAATCTACAGGAAGAGGTCAACAGGGCGGAAAAGACAAGGTTTCTGGCAGAGGTGCCAATAATAATAAAAGCAAAAGTTTTGCTCGAGGTAATGCGCCTGTAAAGAAAAAAACAACAACTCCAAAAAGTGCGAATTTAGGGGAAATCCGTTTGAATAAATACATTGCTAATTCAGGAATTTGTTCACGTCGTGAAGCAGATGAACATATTGCTATTGGTCTTGTAACGGTTAACGGCAAAGTAGTTGTTGAAATGGGTTACAAAGTGAAGTTGGAAGACGATGTGCGTTATGATGGCAGACGTATTAATCCAGAAAAGAAAGCTTATGTTTTATTAAACAAACCGAAAGGCTTTGCTACCACAACCAGTGAAGGAAAGGGTAGAACCGTCATGGATTTAGTTGCAAATGCTACAGATTCTCGTATTAAACCAATAGGTCGTTTGGGTAGAAATTCTACAGGTTTGTTGTTGTTTACTAATGATGATGATATTGCGAAAAAATTCACAAATTCAAAAAAAGGTGTTTCGCGTTTATTTCAAGTAGAGCTCGATAAAAACCTAAAATTTGATGATTTAAAAAGTATTCAAGAAGGCTTAAAAATAGAAGGTAAATTGGTTGCTGTTGAAGAGATTAGCTACATTGAAGGTCAGAGCAAAAATTTTATCGGTTTAAAAATTAAAAATACAGGTAACACTATAATCCGAACTATTTTTGATCATTTAAATTACGACCTTATTAAGATTGATTGTGTAGCCATTGCGCATCTTACCAAGAAAGATATTCCTAGAGGTCATTGGAAACATTTAACAGAACAAGAAATTAGCACACTTAAAATGCTGTAGAGCAGTACTTTGTATCTCTTAAAAAAATATAAAAAAAAAGCCTGAAAGTCAAAAAAAAATATTTCATTTGCAGCACATTTAGCTGAACAAATTGAAAACTGTTTTTATGTTCGGGCTTTTGACTGTTAGGAAGTCATTTACAAAAGCTGCTTACCGATTAAGTAACCGAATTTTAGAGCTAACTTCCGCATACTATATAACTTCAAGCCAACATTTGTTTGGCTTTATTCCTACAACCCAATCTCAAATTCAAGTTTGATTTTTTTAAAATTTAATACTATATTAAACCTGAATAATATATTCAGTTCGTACCTTTAAATTTTAAACATCCAACATCCAACATCCAAATTAATGAATACAAAATATATTGACCTAATCAGTCAAACCTTTGATTTTCCACAAGAAGAATTTAAACTGGAAGATAAAACACTAGAATTCCATGATGTTGATCTAATGCAATTGGTTGAAGATTATGGAGCACCTTTAAAATTCACCTACTTACCGCAAATATCTAATAATATTCAGCGTGCTAAAGGTTGGTTTGCTAAAGCTATAAAAAACAATAAATATAAAGGCAAATACAATTATTGCTATTGCACCAAAAGTTCGCATTTTAAACATGTTTTAGATGAAGCCCTAACCAATGATATTCATATTGAAACATCATCAGCTTTTGATATTGATATTGTTGAAAACCTAAAAGCTGAAGGCAAAATAACCGATAAAACCTATGTAATTAGTAATGGTTTTAAGCGCGCACAATATGTTACCAATATTGCACGATTAATTAATAATGGTCAGAAAAATTGCATTCCCATTATCGATAATTATGAAGAAATAGAATTGCTCTCCGAAGAAATAAAAGGAAAATACAATATAGGAATTCGTATTGCTTCAGAAGAAGAACCGAAATTCGAGTTCTATACCTCACGTTTAGGTATAGGTTATAAAAACATAGTGCCATTTTACAAGAGTCAAATTCAAGATAATAAAAAAGTCAAACTAAAAATGTTGCACTTTTTTATCAACACAGGCATTCGTGATAACGCTTACTATTGGAATGAATTGGCAAAATGTTTAAAGGTTTATACCAACTTAAAAAAGATTTGTCCATCGTTAGATAGTTTAAATATTGGTGGTGGATTCCCAATAAAAAACTCACTAGCATTTGACTTTGATTATGAATATATGATTGATGAAATTATCAATCAAATCAAATTGGCTTGTGAAAATGAGGATGTGGCAGTTCCAAATATTTTTACAGAGTTTGGTAGTTTTACCGTTGGCGAAAGCGGAGGTGCTATTTACGAAGTGTTGTACCAAAAACAACAAAACGATCGTGAAAAGTGGAACATGATTAATTCATCTTTTATAACAACATTACCAGATACTTGGGCTATAAATAAGCGTTTTATTATGCTCCCTATTAACCGCTGGTATGATAGTTATGAACGTGTGCTTTTAGGTGGATTAACCTGTGATAGTGATGATTATTACAACAGCGAGCAGCACATGAATGCCATTTACTTACCAAAATATAATAAAGAAAAACCCTTGTACATAGGTTTTTTTAACACAGGCGCTTATCAAGAAACTATTGGTGGTTTTGGAGGCTTGCAACATTGCCTAATACCGTCACCAAAACATATATTAATTAATAAAGATGCAAATGGCAACATTACTACAAAACTGTTTGCTGAACAACAAAAAAGTGAAGACTTACTTAAAATTTTAGGTTACGATGGACAATAAAACGTATGCAGGAATAGACGAGCAATATTCCAAATTAGACAGCTCAAAAATTGTGTTAATTTCAGTGCCTTATGATGGTACCAGTACTTGGCAGAAAGGAGCCGATAAAGGACCTGAAGCATTTTTAGATGCTTCTGAAAACATGGAACTTTATGACATAGAAACAGGAACCGAAGTGTATAAGCAAGGTGTGTTTTTAGCAAAACCTATAACTGAAAATTCATCGCCAGAAAAAATGGTCGATGCCGTTCATGAAGCAACTAAAAAATACATAAAACGAAACAAATTTGTTACCGCTTTTGGTGGTGAACATTCTATTTCTATAGGAACCATCAGAGCATTTAATGAGTGCTTTGATAATCTAACCGTTTTACAATTAGATGCTCATGCCGATTTGCGTAAAGACTATCATGGTAGCACATGCAACCATGCGTGCGCACTTTATGAAGCGAGTCAAACTACCAATTTAATCCAGGTAGGTATTCGTAGTATGGATGTTATGGAAACATCGGTTATGGATTTTGAGAAAACCTATTTTGCACATGATATGGCTGTTGATGATACATGGATGGATTCAGCTATAGACCAAATGACGG
>CBFHJN010000281.1:0-3449 GCA_965655805.1 Flavobacteriaceae bacterium | reverse complement strand
TCTGAGGTAAAAGTATGTGGATAGGTTTCAAGGTGTTTGTTGATTCTGCCCGCATTGGTGTTTCTTGCGTTAACTGGCTGTGTTTTTTAGCTTTTTTCCGCGTGTGTGCATTTCTGCCGTTATTGACGGTTTCTGCCAAATGACCTTTTGCATGCATAAGCCATACAGTATCCATACAGTATCCATACTGTATCCATACACATGTTTTTATGTATAGCTATTTTAGGACAAGACAAAAAACTCTTGCTAAAAAAGGATTTAGATGCTATGGTACTAGATTCATATTTAGAAGTAGCTGCACAAAACCTTGGCTATAAATCTGTCACAGAATTAAAAAAAAAGTTAAGAACAGAGCGCTGATTATAGCTAAAGAGACATCTACGGGATCTGCTTCTTTAACTACTATAACCCATTGTTTTGGACTTAAACGTGATGCGTATTATAAATACAAATCTAGAGCTGATAAACGTTTAAAAATCGAACAGCAGATTATTGAAATTGTACAAAAAAGACGCAGATCCCTTCCTAGAGAAGGCGTTAGAAAACTTAAGTTTTCATTGAATCAAGAGTTTGAAAATGCTAATATCAAAGTGGGCAGAGATACATTATTTAACATCCTACGAAAACATAATATGTTGATACAGAGAAAGAAATACAGTTCCAGGACCACCAACTCATTGCACAGGTTCTATAAGTACAAAAATATCATTAAAGATCGTGAAGTAATAAGGTCTTACCAAGTTTGGGTTAGCGACATTACCTACATCAGAACCATAAAAGGATTCTGCTATCTGGCACTCATTACAGATATGTACAGCCGTAAAATAGTTGGTTATGACATAAGCAATAGCCTAGAACTAAAAGGCTGCGAAAGAGCTTTAAACAAAGCGTTATATCAGGCTAAAGAAACCAATGGACTTATACACCATTCTGACAGAGGCATACAGTACTGTAGCAATGTTTATACACAAATTTTAAAAAGAAACAAGATTCATATTAGTATGACAGAAGAAAACCATTGTTACGAAAATGCCATAGCAGAACGTGTAAACGGTATCCTAAAAGACGAATTTTATCTCGACCAAACCTTTGACAGCTTACAACACGCAAAGAGAGCAACAAAAAATGCAATAAATTTATACAACGAAATAAGATTACATTTATCTTTAGACTATAAAACACCTAATATGGTATATAAATTATCAGCTTAATTCAATTTTAACCTGTAGCCATATTTCAGGACAGGACAATGGGTACGGTAAAGGGACAACCTATACAAAGTTAAAGGGAACATTGTTTACATTTTTAAGATTCATAAATTATTTAAACGGAGTTTTAAAAACAGGACTGATAAGTAGAGTATAAAAAAGTACTTAATTGAACACACACACACACATACACATTAAATTAGGCTTTACAAACAAAAATGGATTTAGATTATAACCTCTTAAACATGATTATGCTTTTTGGTTCTATACAAGGGTTTATTCTTTGTGTGTTTATTTACAAGAAGAACAACATTCATAAACTAGCGGTTCGCTTTTTCCTTTTGTTTCTTTTTTCATTAGCATTTTATAATCTCATTTATGCATTGCTAGATATGGAAGTCTTTAAATACTATAGACCTTTACATATGTTTCCTTACCCTTATAAATGGCTCATTGGTATTGGATTCTACTTCTATATTAAAAACCAGTTTCAATCTAATGATGGCATTGTTTATCATAAAAAAGAATGGTACATCATTGCTCCAGCCATTGTTTATGCGATTCTTAGAACGTATTGGTTTGGAATTTCCGTTAATGAAAACAGTTATCGCATTACGCAAGTGATTGTGGATTCAGATTTTTTTAGAATTCATGAATTTTTCTATCAATTTTTTACCATATTTTTACTTATTGCCTCTCTTAAAATCCTAAATAAAAATTCACATTTAGCAACTACAAATCAAAAACACAAGGCTGTATTTGCATGGCTTAAGCGATTAACTTTAGTGTTTTTATGTATTATAATTTTACATCTCATATTATTTAGCACAGATTTAATGCTTCATAATTGGATAGAACGAATTGAGTATGCCTATCCTACCTTTGTATTAAACACATTATTTATTTATTTATTGGATTGGTTATATGGGTTTCTTAAAACCAAAACTGTTTTTTGGTACCTTTGGAGTAAATGATAAAAACGAAATTAATGTTAATGTAAACCCAATAACAGAGAAGTTGAACAACGCTATAATTGATTCTATTTATACTAACCCAAATTTAACCTTAACCGAATTTGCACGAAAAATAGAGACTTCACCAAAAGAACTCTCTAGGTATATAAATGAGGTACATCAAATGAATTTTTCTGAATTCTTAAACTTTCATCGTGTTGAAAAAGTAAAAAAACTTTTAACAAGTCCTGATGCAGAAAAGTTTACTTTAGTTTCACTTGCTGAAAAGGCTGGTTTTAGCTCTAAATCTTCATTTAATGCGAATTTTAAAAAAGTAGTTGGAATGACTCCCAAATCCTATAAAAGTAAATACCTTCCTTAATTAAAATGTCCAAGATTCCTCTTTTAGCACGTATTCAATCCAATTTCTAATCTAATTTTCATCTCGAAAACTTTACTTTGTGACGTATAATTTAATAAAGAATTGAAATTTCTTTATAGTAATGATTTAAAATTACCCCGTAAAAAATGACATTTAGATTAACACTTTTTTTTATTGGCATATTAAGCATTTCTGGCCGTGCTCAATGCAATACAGAAATAGAAAATTACACTGTTGGATTTGATGAAATCAAAGCAAGTTCTTTTTCCTTTCTTGACGGTTCTTTAAATGACGTCAGAATTGTAGGCTATGGAGAAGACACTCACGGAACTGCCGAATTTACATTACTTGCAAAAGAATTCATGAAATACCTTTCCGAAAAACACTCTTTTAAGGTTTTAATAATCGAAACTGGTTTTGGCGAAGGTCAATACTTGAACGATTACATTCAAGGAAAAAGAGATGATTTAAAAACCATATTAGAAAAGCATAATTCAACTTGGAGGTATAAGACAAAAGAATTTCATCAATTAATGAATTGGTTAAGGAAGTACAACCAAACACATACAGACAACATACTGCTCTATGGTTGTGAAATGCAGTATGTGATTTCTGATGTCAATAGAATTAGAGAATATCTAAAAACTGTAAATGCTGATTATCAAATAGACGGATTTGAAAAACATTTGTGGCAATTAATTGAGGAGAGTGAAAAAACGGATTATTATATTTCTTATGCTAAACTTAAAAAGTACTTCATTGACAATTTTGAAATATTCAAAAATAAAACATCAGAAAAAGAGTTCAATTTAGCCTATCAACATATTGTTGTTTTAGGACAGTTTGTAACAGCTATTAATCAAAATGCAGAACAACGAAAACACGATTTTCGAGATATTTATATGG
>CBFHJN010000280.1:0-3533 GCA_965655805.1 Flavobacteriaceae bacterium | reverse complement strand
TATATCTGGAATAGCGTCTACTGCAACAGGATTACTTGGTAGAAATCCTGTATCCCAATTAAAAGGTGCATTTACAGTTCCCCAACCTACAAAAAGGACGAGTAGTAGTACTGCAACGAGTTTATTCTCGATAAGAAATTTGATGCTTTTATTGAGCATTGGCTTTGATTATTAAACAGTTAGACATTGATGTTGAGAAAACACCGAATACAACAAATTATCCTTATGACACATAGCCATAGGATAAAACAGTCTAAAATTTAAAAATCAAATTAAATACGTCTCGTCAATCTTGAAGATTTGCCTGACAACGAGTGGTGGTTTGTAGTCTTCGTAAGAAGAAACATTACTATCTAAACCTTCGAAAAGGTTAATATAGGTATAAACAAATGAAGCAATGAATACCTGTTGCTTAAACGTAATTTTGTCAACTTGCAGTTGTAGTTCGTCTTGACCTTCAATTGCTAATTGGTCATCTTCGCAACAATTTTTCTTAGTAATAGAACATCCTTCGGTAGACGGTTTTTCCATGTCCATACCGCAACCTTTGGCTTTATGGAAAATAGCCGTTTCTACTAAAGTATCGCCACAATAATGCATATTCATAGTAAATGACAGTGTAGAGCATAACACGACAAAAGCCATGGCTAAAGACATTATTTTATGGAGTACTTGCTTCATACTAATTACGAAGTTACGAAATTTTAATAACTCGTGTGTTTTTTAAAAGAAGTTTAGAACATTGGTAGTTACTTCCCGATACAAAAGTTAGCGAATATATTACCCAACAATTCATCATTGGTAACACTCCCTGTTATCAAGCCAAAATGATATAAAGCCTCCCGAATATCAATCGCCATTAAATCACTAGGCAATTCCGTATCCAAGCCATGCTTCACTTTTTGAATTTCTTCAAACGCTTTCAGCAAAGCATCATAATGACGTGTGTTGGTAATAATGGTCTCATTATTCCGAAGCGCACCAGTATTAATGAGGTTGAGTAAGGTGTTGGTCAATTGTTCTATTCCAAATCTGGTTTTTGCTGAAATGGGAATGAGGTTTGAGGTATGTGGTTTGAAAGCCGCTATTATTTGTTTTAGCGCACGCTCTGAAATTTGATCAATTTTATTAAGGATTACCAATATTTGCTTATGCGGGAATTTGTTCTTTATTTTTCCAATCTCAATGATAAAAGGCTGAATGGCTTCACTGCCAAGTGCCAACTGAACACTGCTCACTAAAAACATAACAACCTGCGCTTGCTCTATTTTTTCAAAGGTTTTTTTAATCCCAATACTTTCCACCACATCTGCCGTTTCACGGATACCTGCCGTATCAATAAAGCGGAAACCCATACCTCCAATATTTATTTCGTCCTCAATAGTATCACGCGTAGTTCCTGCAATTTCGGAAACAATGGCACGTTCTTCGTTTAACAAGGCATTCAACAAAGTAGATTTCCCCACATTCGGTTCGCCAACAATAGCAACAGGAATCCCATTTTTAATCACATTACCAACCGCAAACGAATCAATTAAGCGTTTTAATACAAAGGTAATGCGTTCCAGAAGGTCGCGGAATTGTGTTCTATCAGCAAAGGCGACATCCTCTTCAGCAAAATCGAGTTCCAATTCAATTAACGAGGCGAAGTTTAATAACTCTTCACGCAGTTTCGCTATTTCACCAGAAAAACCACCACGCATTTGCTGCATGGCTATTTGGTGCGAGGCCTGATTATCACTGGCTATTAAATCGGCTACGGCTTCCGCTTGGCTTAAATCCAGCTTCCCATTTAAAAAAGCGCGCAAGGTAAACTCACCAGCATCAGCCATTCGGCAGCCTTTGCGCAAAAACAACTGTATAATTTCCTGCTGAATATAGTTGGAGCCATGGCATGATATTTCAACCACGTTCTCACCTGTATAGGAATTCGGGTTCTTAAAAACAGATACTAAAACCTCATCTATGTCTCGAGTATCATCAATAATATGACCCAAATGAATGGTATGTGTTTTTACTTGAGAAAGCGTTTTAGTACTTGAAACTGACCGAAAGCAGCTATCAGCAATAGTTATAGCGTCTGCTCCAGATAAGCGAATAACAGCAATAGCACCAGCTCCTGAAGGCGTGGCAAGGGCAACAATAGTATCGTTTTGATTCATGCTACAAAAGTACTAAAATCAGCAGAGAAAATACACGTCTAGATATTAGCGAATTCTTAACAAATATAATTTAACATTCCACTATATTTGCACAAACTTAAAAACACAGAAAATGATTAAAAAACTCATGCTCCTTTCTTTAATTATTCTTGCCGTTTCATGTAAGAATGAAGAAACCAAAACAGGCTATGTATTAACGGGATCTATTGACAGTTCATTAGATGGAAAAACAATGAGATTACGAAATGCCGATTTAAACAATACCACCTTTGTAGATACGACCGTTATAAAAAATGGAAAAGTAACCTTTACTGGAAACGTAGAGTCACCAGACTTGTATTTGTTAAGCATTGATGGCGTTCAAGGCGGTGTTCCAATTGTGTTGGAAAATGAAGAAATTTCTATTCAGTTTTATAAGGATAGTTTAATGGCATCAGTAGTTAGTGGCAGTCATGAAAACGATATTTTTAAATTATATAAAGATATTTCAGATCCTATTAGAGCTAAAAACCAATCTATGGGACAAGAATTTATGGCAGCAAGAACAGCTGGCGATTCAGCTAAAATGACAGCCATTCAAGAAGAATTTCAAAAAATCGTTGACGCTGGAAATATAGAAAATCTAGAAGCCATGAAGAAACATAATGATGCCGTAACGAGTGCTGCTATTTTAGAAAACCTTCTTAAAACCAAAGGTGTTGATAATACTAAAGCACAGGAAATATATGATAATTTTACAGAGCCTGTAAAAAACAGTCGTATTGGAAAAAGTATTAATGATTTATTAGTAAGCACCAAAGCTACGGCTATTGGAAGTATGGCTCCAGAATTTACAGCGCCAAATCCGGAAGGTAAAATGATAGCTTTAAAAGACATTAAAGGAAAAGTAACTATTATTGATTTTTGGGCTGCTTGGTGTGGACCTTGTAGACGTGAAAACCCTAACGTGGTAAAAGTGTACGAAAAGTATCATGACAAAGGCCTTGAAATCGTGGGTGTGTCTTTAGATGGAAACCCAAGACAAAAAGATGCCAAAAGTGAATGGATTGCAGCTATAGAAAAAGATGGCTTAACTTGGCACCAAGTATCAAACTTGAACTATTTTGATGATCCCGTTGCTAAACAATATAATATTCAATCAATTCCAGCAACATTTATATTGGATGCAGAGGGTAAAATAATTGCTAAAAACCTAAGAGGTTCAGCTTTAGAAGCTAAAATGGCGGAGCTTTTAGATTAAGTAGTGAACAAATATATTCAAAAAGCCTTTCATGACTGAAAGGCTTTTTTTTATAAAAAAAAGATAATTTGTTTGATGTAAATTCTTTGTTCTTTGTTCTTTGTTCTTTGTTCTTTGTTCTTTGTTCTTTG
>CBFHJN010000279.1:1545-3550 GCA_965655805.1 Flavobacteriaceae bacterium | reverse complement strand
TACATGATGTGATAAATAGGACCACTAATAATGTAGCCGAAAATCTTTTTAATGCTGTTAATGTTTTCATTTTAAATATATTTTACGTTTGTTTGACAAATATACAAAAACATTAAACAGAAAAACAAACAATGTTTATTAAATTTAACAAAACTTTAAACAAAACAATATTGAGGCAGGTAATTTGGATAGTTTTAAATAAACAATTATTACTGGATTTCCGTATCTTTGCACCCAATTATGGAAAATAAAAAACGTGTAATAATCGGATTGTCTGGAGGCGTAGATTCCAGTGTGGCAGCTTATCTTTTAAAAGAACAAGGCTACGAGGTCATTGGTTTGTTTATGAAAAACTGGCATGATGACTCCGTGACTATTTCGGATGAATGCCCTTGGCTGGATGATAGTAATGATGCTATGCTAGTGGCTGATAAATTGGGTATTCCATTTCAAACAGTCGATTTAAGTGAACAATACAAAGAGCGTATTGTGGATTATATGTTTAAGGAGTATGAAAGTGGTCGTACACCAAATCCAGATGTGTTGTGCAATCGTGAAATTAAGTTCGATGTGTTTATGAAAATTGCATTAGACCTCGGAGCCGATTACGTTGCAACAGGTCACTATTGTCGAAAAGCAACTTTTAAAAAAGAAGGAGAAAACATACATCAATTGTTAGCAGGTATAGATGGTAATAAGGATCAATCTTATTTCCTATGTCAATTATCGCAAGAGCAATTAGCAAAATCATTGTTTCCTATAGGTGAACTAACAAAACCAGAAGTTCGTGAAATTGCTTCTAAACTGGATTTAATTACAGCCGATAAAAAAGACTCACAAGGTTTATGTTTTATTGGTAAGGTAAGGTTGCCAGAATTTCTTCAACAGCAATTAAAACCAAAGCAAGGGGTTATTGTTGAAATTCCCAATACATATATAGGTTATGGAAACACGCATCCAACTTTCGATTCTAAAGAATCCGAGTTAGCTTATTTATCTAGAAAAGCAGACTATAAAATTGTGGATGGAAAAATAGTAGGTAAACATCAAGGTGCTCATTTCTACACCAAAGGCCAGCGTAAAGGTTTGGCTGTTGGCGGAACTGTTGAACCACTTTTTGTTATTGATACAGATGTTACCGAAAATGTTATTTACACAGGACAAGGAAAAATGCATCCAGGTTTGTATAAATCAGCGCTGTTTATTATCGACGATGACTTGCATTGGGTACGTGAAGATTTAGCTCTAGAAATTGGTGCTAGTATGAACATCATGGCACGAATTCGTTACAGACAACCACTAGAGTCAGCCACTATTTATAAAGTAGAATCTGGTTTGTATATAGAATTTTCAAATCCGCAATCGGCTATTGCCGAAGGGCAGTTTGCTGCTTGGTATTGGGATGATGAACTGATTGGTTCGGGTGTCATTTCTTAATAAATTTCAGTTTCCTTTTCTTATTTTTGAAATTATTGTCAGTTCAAGCGCAGTCAAGAAGTGTTCATTAATACAGCAAAATTTTTATTATGCAAAACAGAATTACTCAATTATTTAACATACAATACCCAATTATCCAAGCCGGAATGATTTGGAATTCAGGTTGGAAATTAGCGTCCGCTTCAAGTAATGCTGGAGTTTTAGGGCTTATTGGCGCAGGAAGTATGTATCCAGATGTCTTGCGTGAGCATATTCAGAAATGTAAAAAAGCAACGGACAAACCGTTTGGTGTTAATATTCCTATGTTATATCCAAACGTAGAAGAAATCATGAATATTATTGTAGAAGAGGGTGTGAAAATCGTATTTACATCAGCTGGAAATCCGAAGACTTGGACGTCTTGGTTGCAAGAACGTGGTATAAAGGTTGTTCATGTGGTGAGTAGTTTGAAATTTGCATTAAAAGCTCAAGACGCAGGTGTTGATGCTGTTGTAGCCGAAGGTTTTGAAGCTGGTGGTCATAACGGTCGGGATGAAACCACTACATTGACTTTAATTCCTATGGTAAA
>CBFHJN010000279.1:0-1535 GCA_965655805.1 Flavobacteriaceae bacterium | reverse complement strand
AAAGAACAATTATCTATTCCTTTAATAGCTGCAGGTGGTATTGCGACAGGAAAAGCCATGCTAGCAACTATGATTTTAGGTGCTGATGGTGTTCAAGTAGGAAGTCGTTTTGTAGCAAGTAATGAAAGTTCAGCCCATCAAGCATTTAAAGATGTGGTAGTGAATGCTAAAGAAGGCGATACCCAATTAACGTTAAAAGAATTGGCGCCAGTGCGTTTGGTGAAAAATAAATTCTTCAATGACATTCAAGAGCTTTATAAATCATCTCCTACTCCAGAGCAACTTAAAGAATTATTAGGTCGTGCTCGTGCCAAACGTGGCATGTTTGAAGGCGATTTAGAGGATGGCGAATTAGAAATTGGTCAAATAGCTGGACTTATTCATGATATTAAACCGGTCGCTGAAATTGTAACGGATATGATGTCTGAATTTGAAGCAGCAAAAAAAAATATAGCGTCACTTTAAGACAAATTTGAGTTAAATTATATTGACACTTTTTATAGTTTAGGCAAAACCTAAATACTACTTTTGCCAAATGGTTTTAAGCGACTACACAAAAGAATTCAAATACAACTGGCAATTGGCAGCTCCTGTTATGTTGGGTATGTTGGGACATACATTTGTGGGTTTTATTGATAACATTATGGTTGGCCAATTAGGTACAGCCGAATTAGCTGCTGTATCTTTAGGTAATAGTTTTATGTTTATTGCTATGTCTTTAGGCATTGGCTTTTCAACAGCTATTACACCATTGGTTGCCGAAGCAGATGCCGAAGGAAATTTTGCCAATGGCAAATCTGCTTTTAAACACGGTCTGTTTTTATGTTCATCTTTAGGACTGTTCTTATTTGTATTACTTTTTTTTGCTAAACCATTAATGTATGTAATGAAACAACCTTTGGAGGTTGTGGAATTAGCGATTCCCTATTTGGAGTGGGTGGCATTTTCTTTAGTGCCATTAATTATTTTTCAGGCATTTAAACAATTTAGTGATGGCTTGTCCATGACGCGTTATCCTATGTATGCAACTATTGTAGCCAATGTGGTAAACGTGGTTTTAAACTATTTGCTGATTTTTGGGAAGTTTGGCTTTCCTGAATTTGGTATTGTTGGCGCAGCGTATGGCACCTTAATTTCTCGTGTTGTTATGGTTGTGTTTCTGTGGTGGATTCTTAAAGGACATAAAAAATCACATGATTATGTAACCAACATCAAAATTTTTGTTTTGGATAAATTGGAGCTTAAAAAAGTCATTAATTTAGGATCGCCAAGCGCTATGCAAATGTTTTTTGAAGTCGCCATTTTTACAGCCGCTATTTGGTTGAGTGGTTTGCTAGGTAAAAATGCCCAAGCAGCCAATCAAATTGCTTTAAACTTGTCCTCCATGACCTTTATGGTAGCAACCGGTTTAAGTGTAGCTTCTATGATTCGAGTTGGAAATCAAAAAGGCCTCAAAAATTATTTCGAATTACGCCGAATTGCCTTTTCAATCTTTTTATTAGGAATGATTTTAGCCGTTGCTTTCGGGTTAATAT
>CBFHJN010000278.1:0-3576 GCA_965655805.1 Flavobacteriaceae bacterium | reverse complement strand
GGGTAATATCAGGACTTAAATAATTTTTAGTCACTTGCTGGATAGGAATATCTTGATTTCGTACGAAAGACGTATAATGCACCTCCTGTTTATTTCTTGATAAATTATATAGCTCAATGACTGACAAGGGCTCATGTTGATGGTTATAAAAGAATAAGCCCCAAGATGGATCTATTAACAACCATTTTTGAAGTTCTTTAATATAAACTTCATTAAAAGAATGCCCGCCATTTTCACGATTAAAAGGTGCACTCGTGGTACCCCATTCTCGAACAGGTATATCATTAATCACACAAAAATTATTAAAAACCTGAGCTAAATCACTACATACACCACCAGAACCGTATAATAAATTGTGTAAAGCCCGTTCAGAAGACTCGCTCAATCCAGGTCCAACTTTACTATGATGTAACAGCCAACTAACTAAATGCTTAATAAGTTCTAAATCAGAACCGGGTTTACCATGGGTAAATATTTCAGCATTCACAGTGTAAAATAAATCAGGAATATGGTCTTTCCCATTCATGGTATTATAACAACATGGATCAATATCAGATGCACTGGAGTTTTTAGACAACAGCCGAAAACGAGTAACATATAAAAAGGGGTGGCGTTTAAGTGTCCAATGCAGTTTTTTAAAAATCATTAACTGGGTGATAGATAATTAGTTTGGTTAAAAATATCATTTTTTTTAGAAAAGAGCTGGTTTATTTTAAAAAATAGTAAAAACTATAAAACAGTTTCTAAAAGACGCTTATTGTAAAATGAATAACTAAATCGCTGCATGGTATCTATAGAAACGGTTCTCATCTCTTTATAAGTCTCTGGTGTCAAATTTAAGAAATCTTGAAAACAGGCTATTAATGACGACACAGCTACCTCTTGCAATAAAAAACCATTGACGCCATCTTGAATATAATGGCTAATGGAAGATACATTCGAAACAATGGGAATACAACCAAAATTAAGCGCTTCAGCAATCACCTTGGGAAAACCTTCTGATGCTGATGGTAAAACAATACCATGAGAACCCCTATAAATAGCGTGAACAGCTTCCCGCGATAAATACCCATGAAATTCAAAAGGAAGTCCCAATGCTAAAACCTGTTCTTTATAATAACCCATTCGCGAACCAGCTCCTACCATATGAATCCTTCCAAGCTTCTGGAGCAACTCGGAGTCCAATTGAGAAATAGCAGCAATAAGTAAATCAACGCCTTTTTCAGCTTCCATTCGGCCAACAAAACAAAAATCAAGTGGATAATTTAATGACTTTTGCGAAATAGCTGCCTGCCCATCTATAATATTTTGTTGTGTCAAACACGGGTTTTCAAAAGATAAGCACTGTTTGGGCTGATCGCCCCAAAACCCATTGATGGTAACAGGTCTTGACTGATGCTCCAAAAGCCACTTTTGAAAACGATACGCCAAAGGTGCTTGTGCTTGTTTCCAGTTCCCAGCATACTTAAACCAGCCTTTTTGAGAAGCAAAAAACACCAAATACGGTATTACATAAACCCCAATACCTGTAGGAGCACGAAACTGGAAATAGTCAGATCCCTGCAAAGCACCTCGAACAATACCAATAACTTTGGGTGCTGTAAAAAGAAGATTAATTTTGGAGCCTACAGTTTTCCCGCCAAGCGCAGGTAAAGCAATAAAACGAATATCTTCAGATGTATAAGGCATAGAACTGGGTGGCGCAGGACCGTCATGCAGCATCCCAATATGAATAATAGAATCAAAAACCTCCAACAAATGATTGATCTCAGTAACTGTAGAGCCAAGACCAACAACGCTTCCATCAGGCAAGAAATAATGTTCCGTATGTGATATAATGGTTAAACGTCTCATGAAATTAAAGATATATAGCGTTTAATAATAACAGACCAGTCATGCTGTTCGGCCCATGTTTTAGATGCTTCTTGAAACTTGGTATGGTTATGCAAAAGCACCTTAATATTTAAACGAAATGCAGCTGCATCAAGCCCATCAATTAAAAACCCACTTATACCGGGACTGATAGCATCTTCTATACCACAATTTTTAGAGCCAATGGCAGGAATACCCAAAGCATTGGCTTCTAAAATAGCAATCCCAAAGCCTTCCACATCACCAGTTTTGCTTTCAGTACTCAACATAACAAAAACTTCCGTTGCTAATAGTATGGATTTAAGTTTGGATTCAGATACAGCACCATGAAACGTTACATGTCCTGCCACGCCTAACTGTTTGGCATGATTTAAAAAATCAGCGGCTTCGGTGGGAATCCCAACGCAATGATAGTGAGCCTCTGGATAGGTTTTCAATAATTCTGGTAAAAGTTTTATAACCTGTAACTGGCCTTTGCGTGAGCTAACACGACCAACTGTAGTTAAAACAGGGCTACCAATTAATGAGGCCTTCTCCAGCCCTCCTGTTTCCCAGACTTTCAAATCAATCCCGTTAGGAATCACGGTAATAGCACGTTCTAAATGAGATACCAAATGTTTAGTATATTTAGAAACAGCAACCAGTGCATCAAACCGTTTTAAAGAAAATTCAATGGATTTTCGTAAGCCTTTCGATTTAAAATTGACCTCACTCCCATGAAGTACGGCCATCGTTTGGCGTTTATAAAACAAAGAGCAAAAAGCCACATTCCAAAGTGAAAATTTCCCGGTAGCAATTACATAATCAGCTTGCTTAAAATAACGTAAGGTTTTCCGAATCCGATTAAAATACATAAAAACACGCTGTGTCTTCAGTGCAATCCGTTCCACAACAAAAGGCAAACCTCCATCAAAAGCGAGTTCTTCAGTATTAACAACATCCCGTTGATCCGCAATCACAGAAACCCCATACCCATTTTTCGACAAATACAAAGCCAAATAATACGCATGATTCCCTATCCCACCGGGTTGTGGGGGAAATTCAGAACTAACAATAAGAATGCGTTTTTTATTCAATCCAATATATTTTAATGTATGCTAATTGTGAACGCTACAACTTTTCATTTTTAATTTTTCAATAGTCATCATCCGACTGTCATTGCGAGAAGCGACGCAGGAGCGACGCGGCAATCTCAAAGCATTCACGAACACCAATTCTTTAAAATAGCATGCGTGAGTAATCTGTTTCTTTTTCATTAAACGCTCCTAGCCATCCTTTGGACGAGAACAACTCCACAACTTTACAACTTTTTACGTCTCACTATTTCACCACTCACGACTCACGACTGTAAAGCTTCAACCCTCGCCCCTTCCTCCAACTTCCTACTAGCCAAACGCCATGAACTAAAAACCTGAACCAACACAACAGGAAGCAACAACAAACTTAAAAAAATACCGACAACTAATAGCAAACGGTTTTTCTTAAACTGATAAGGCAAAATAGACGTCGGAATTGTTCGCCATAAAGCCCAACGTGCCGCAGAATTCCCATAATAAGTTCTAAAATAATACAACACGCTTGGTATGGGCCTTGGCGCAAAAAAGGTGGAAGGTCTAAATGCATCCCAACTACCCATCTCACGTAATCCGCCTGTTCCCGCTTTAACATCTACACAAGATGCAAATGGATTGGATACCGAAATAA
>CBFHJN010000277.1:0-3650 GCA_965655805.1 Flavobacteriaceae bacterium | reverse complement strand
TCTATTATTGCATTTTCAAGTATTATGATGACGTATTTCGGCGTTAATTTTTACTTGGCTGGTTTGCACTCCTATGCAAGTGGAGATCAGATTGTGAGTGTAAAGTTTATTGCAATTGCGTTTGGTATCGTAGCTGTTTTAGGATTCTTTGCCTATAGAAAATACGCTAAATTTTATAAGAAATAATATTTAATAGTTTTGAAGTTTTTAAAAGAATTCAAGGAGTTTGCTGTAAAAGGCAACATGATGGATATGGCTGTTGGTATCATAGTTGGTGCGGCATTCAATAAATTGGTAGATGTTTTGGTGAAAGAAGTGTTTCTACCACCATTGTCCTTGTTGGTTGAAGGCGTGAACTTAGCTGATAAACGAATTATTTTGCGTCAAGGAGTTTTGGATAATTCGGGTGAAAATATAACTGATGAAGTAGCTATTGGTTATGGTGCTTTTACCGAAGCTTTTTTAGACTTTATTATAGTTGGCTTTACCATATTTATAATCGTGAAGTTTATGAATAGATTGCGCAGTAAAGCACAAGATCCAAAAAACAAAACTGTTGCTACGCCAAAGGATATTGAACTTCTCACTAAATTAACGAATTTAATGGAAGAGCAAAATAAGTTAATGAAATCTAAATAGAGGTAGGCTTATAATTTAATAAGATCCTTGTCCATATTTAAATCGTCCAACATATCTTGAGTGAATTTGTAATGACCACGACGTGTTATAATTCTAAAACGATGATCTTTCATACGTGTTAATACATCTAAAAAACGCCATTTTGATTTGAGTAAAATTTGTTCTTCAGATTTTAAACTAATTTCAAAATAGTGCTTCCTTCCGGCTTTTTCAGCTACTATATTAGGCGTAATTGTTACATCAGAACCTTTTTTATGATAGGATTTTGGCGATTCATAGCCTTCCATATCAGCTTTGATGTTGTCATAACCTAAATTTTCTAAATAGGTTAAAGATTCTTTTAAAAACGTGGTGCTTTCTTGTAATTCTGTTGAAGTCATAATCGTAAAGATAACTAAAATTTTAGAAATATTTTTTAAAAATATGTTAAAAACCTGATGGTCAACATCATATTTTATTTGGATGATTTTTTTTTGTTGAATATTCTTTCAATAAACTTAAAATGAAGGTCTAAATCGACATGAATAGATAGAGATTATTTGTAATTTAGTTTTTCAAAACAATAAGTTGTATGAAACATTCAAATTTCGGTATTAATACAATATGTACTCATGTTGGTGAGGTAGAAGACAAACAATTTAAGGGTGCCGTTTCACCTATATATGTGTCCACTTCTTACGAATTTGATGATGTTGATATTAAGCGTTACCCAAGATATTTTAACACACCAAATCAAGAACAGCTCTCAAAAAAAATAGCAGCATTGGAGCATACAGAATCGGCACTAATTTTTGGATCTGGGATGGCAGCGTTAAGCGCTATGTTTCTCACATTTTTAAAATCTGGCGATCACATGGTTGTTCAGAATACGTTATATGGAGGAGCTAGCCACTTTATTCGTGAGGAGTTCCCGAAATATGGCATTGATTTTACGTTTACCGATGGTTATGCGGTTTCTGATTTTGAGTCTGCTATAAAACCTAACACCAAGTTAATCCACATTGAAACACCTTCTAATCCGTTGTTAACAATTACGGATATTAAAGGTGTGGCACAATTAGGACAGTTTAATGGAATTTTAACGAGTATTGATAATACATTTGCTAGTCCTATTAATCAAAATCCCATTGATTTTGGAATTGATATAATTATGCATTCCGCTACCAAGTATTTAGGTGGTCATAGTGATATATTGGCTGGAGCTTTAGCGGCTTCCGATGAATTAATTGGTCAGATTTGGCACGTTGCCAAAAACTTTGGTGGTAATCTAAGTGATTATACCGTTTGGATGTTAGAACGTAGTATAAAAACCTTGGCTTTGCGTGTTAAAGCGCAAACCAAGAACGCCAAAAAATTGGCTAAATTTTTAGAAAAGCATCCGGATGTAAAAGCGGTTTATTATCCTGGATTAAAGTCGCATCCGCAATATGAATTAGCGAAATTGCAAATGCATGGATTTGGTGCTATGATGTCTTTTGAACTGCAAGATGATTTAGATGCTTTAAAGTTTCAAAAGCAATTAAAACTTATAAAATCATCTATGAGTTTAGCAGGTGTGGAGAGTACGGTTTTATCACCATATTTAACATCTCACGCACTGTTATCACAAGAAGAGCGTGATGCTATTGGGATTAGCGATCAGTTAATACGTTTTTCAGTAGGAATTGAATCTAGAAAAGATTTAAAAGAAGACTTGGAACAAGCTATTAAGAAAACAAAATTATAAATTATATGAAATTAGATATTTTGGCATTTGGTGCCCATCCTGATGATGTGGAGTTAGGATGTGCCGGAACTATTGCTAAAGAAATTGCCAATGGAAAAACAGTTGGTATTATAGATTTAACACGTGGTGAATTGGGTACACGAGGCACTGCAGAAACACGTGATAGAGAGGCAGCCGAAGCTGCAGCAATATTAGGCGTCCATAAAAGGGATAATATGGAGTTTGCTGACGGATTTTTTGTAAACGACCGAAAGCATCAAATAGAACTTATTAAAATGATTCGTAAGTATAGACCCGAAATTGTGCTCTGCAATGCTGTTACAGATAGACATATAGATCATGGAAAAGGTAGTCAATTGGTTAGTGACGCCTGCTTTTTAAGTGGTTTGCTTAAAATTGATACACAATGTGAAGATTTTGATGGTTATCAAGAGCCATGGCGTCCAAAGGTCATTTATCATTATATGCAATGGCAAAATACCGAACCCGATTTTGTGGTGGACATTTCAGATTATATGGAAAAAAAATTAGAAGCTGTACACGCGTACAAAACCCAGTTTTTTGATCCGGATAGTAAGGAGCCTGAAACACCTATTTCAAGTAAGAATTTCACTGATAGTGTGAAGTATAGAGCTAGTGATTTGGGTAGAATTGTGGGTGCCAATTATGCGGAAGGGTACACTGTGGAACGTTACCTAGCTGTAAATAGTTTGTTTGATTTAAAATAATTTTCAAAAAAAGCTTTGTAGAAAAAAGGATTTAAATTACATTTGCACACCAATAAAATGGTGGTTGTAGCTCAGTTGGTTAGAGCATTGGTTTGTGGTACCAAGGGTCGCGGGTTCGAATCCCGTCTTCCACCCAAAATTATTAAGCCTTTCAGATTTCTGAAAGGCTTTTTTTGTAGAAAAAAAATTAACAAATTAGCTAATTGTAATTTTGGTGTACTACCTTAAAATGAAATGCTTATGGTCAAAAAAAAAAGCCTTTGAAATATATTTTCAAAGGCTCTTTAAATTTTTTATTAATAGGTTTTTATTCCGATACTTTGTCAACAACAATTCTGTTTTCACGGTTAGCTAATTCCCAAGCTGTGTAAAACACTAATCGCGTTCTGTTTTCTAATAAATCATAACGGATTTTGTCAGGCGTATCACTTGGTTGGTGATAATCGTCATGCGTTCCATTAAAGTAAAAGATAACAGGAATATTATTTTTTGCAAAGTTATAATGATCAGAGCGATAATAGAAACGGTTTGGATCATTCTCATCATTATACATATAA
>CBFHJN010000276.1:0-3665 GCA_965655805.1 Flavobacteriaceae bacterium | reverse complement strand
TGGATTCTACCATATTAAAATCCAAACGCGAATTAGCAACCTTATATTTACGCCAGTTTGCAGTCGATTCATTGTATAGCTTGAATCATGAAAATCTAAAACTTGCCAAAAAATTAAAGGATACGCTAGCCATGGCACATATTACTAATGTGTTGGGCTGGTATCATGGAGAAAAATATCAAACCGATAGCTCTTACTTATATTTCTACACTGCGTCTAAATATTTTGATGATTTGAATATGATTCAAAATCAGGCTAACGCCATCAACGCTATGGCTAATATTCAGTTTGAAGAACGCGATTATGTAGGTTGTGAAATTAATTCTTTTAAAGCTATCCGACTTTATCAAATGTTGCCGAAAAGTGAATCTGTTCTTGGCGAACTGTGGGGTTTATATAATTTAGTAGCCATTGCCTCAGACGAATTAAAACTTTTTGATAATGCCATTGAATATCATCAGAAAGCACTGTCTTATAGCAATCAAATATCAGATAATTTTTTATATACGTTATATTCAAAAAGTAATATAGCGCTAATTTATAAAGAGCAAAAGCAGTATGATAAAAGTTTAGCTATATACAAGGAGCTGTTTGAGAAAGAAAAAACCCTGAAAAAAGAACCAGCTAATTATGCCTTAATTCTAGGCGATTATGCACTTTTACAACATAAATCGGGTGATTTTGAAAACAGGCAAATAGATAGGATGTTAAAAGAAGCGTATCATATTTCTGATAGTTTGGATGATGATTTGAGTCGGATGTCTGTTGCTTTAAATGCATCCGAATTTTATTTAGATGAGCGCTTAAAAGATTCTGCTCTAAACTTTGCCAATATTGCTTATAATCTTGGAAAATCGTCCTTTACACACGACGTAACTTTAAATGCATTATTGTTAAAATCGAAAATTGAAAAAGCTGAAGAGTCGGTAAAATATTTGAACGAGTATATTCACTTAAACGATAGTTTGGTGAATAAAGAACGCGCTATTCGTAATAAATTTGCACGTATTGAATTTGAAACGGAACAAATAGAACTTGAAAAGCAACAAATTTCTCGCGAACGGCTATGGCTTATTATTTTGTCAATTGGACTAATTTTCGCCTCAATTTTAGTGTATATAATTATTACCCAACGCTCAAAAAATAAGGAGTTAAAACTTGTTCAAGAACAGCAAGAAGCCAACGAAGAAATTTACAACTTAATGCTCACACAACAGGACAAAGTTGACGAAGCCAGAACGAATGAGAAAAAACGAATTTCTCAAGATTTACATGATGGTATCTTAAGCCGTCTTTTTGGGACCCGATTAAGTTTGGATAGTTTAAACATGAGTTCCACTAATGAGGCAATTGAAACCCGAGAGAGTTATATTAAAGAACTTCAAACAATTGAACAGGATATTCGGGAAGTGTCCCATGAATTAAATACCGATTTTATAGCAAACTCTGGTTATCCAGATATTATTCAAACTTTGGTTGAAACACAAAGCAAAGCCTACGGATTAACGTATTCCCTATATAGTGATTCCAATATTTCTTGGGAAGACATTTCTAATAAAACAAAAATACATATTTATAGAATGTTGCAAGAGTCACTTCAAAATATTTATAAACATGCGCAAGCAAAACAGGTTGATGTTAGCTTTACATTGAAAAATAATGTAATTTGGTTACAAATTATTGATGATGGCTCTGGCTTCGATTTACAAAAAGCCAAAAAAGGCATTGGCTTAAAAAATATGTATTCACGCGTGTCAGAATTTGATGGCGAAATAAAAATTGCTTCAGAAAAAGAAAAAGGAACAACTATTAGTATTACAATCCCAATCTAACCTAAATTTTCAAGTATCATGGAAGAAACTATTCGTATTTTAATGACTGATGATCATCCTATTATTATAGAAGGCTATCAAAACACATTACTTGCGACCAAAAAAGAAAATCAAATTCTACACATTGACATGGCTAATAACTGTGAAGAATCTTTAAAATTCATGCAGGAAGCTGTTGATAAAGAGCAACCGTATCACATTTTATTCATGGATATCAGTTTGCCACCTTCTAAGGATGGCGATTTTAGATCGGGTGAAGATTTGGCAAAATATGCCAGACGCATTATGCCAAAAGCTAAAATTATTATGCTTACTATGTTTAATGAGTCGTATAGAATACATAATATTATAACAGATATCGACCCAGAGGGTTTTTTAATAAAAAGCGATTTATCATCGCGTGAGTTAGCTAGTGCTTTTCAAGCGGTTTTGTATAAACCACCATTTTATAGTGTAACCGTGAGTAATACTATCAGGAAAACCATAACTAATGATATTAAATTGGACGATATCGATCGGAAAATTTTGTATCTCCTATCTCAAGGCATTAAAACAAAAAGCTTAAAAGATCATTTTACACTATCCTTGAGTGCTATAGAAAAACGTAAAAAGCAACTTAAAGTTATTTTTGATGTGCAAGATGGTAGTGACGAAAGCTTATTATCTTTGGCCAAAAATGCGGGTTTTATCTAGGTGAAATAGGGCAATTATGTTAAAATTGCAAATTTGTTCAATTTTTTTTCATCTGAAAAGCTATGGTATGACTAGCAATTACGGTTTTACCGTAATGGCGTTACGGTTTTTCCGCAACAAGAAGTTAAAAGTTATGGTTACATTTGAAATATCAACGACAAATTAATCCCTCATTAAATAAATTTGTTGAATTAATAGCATTTACACTAACCTCGTGGTTTTTCATTTTTAAAATTGGAAGCCATGAGGTTTCTTCTTTTAAAACGAAAATAGTTGACTTTTAAATTCCCAAGCAGTCGATAAAAAGAATCCCAAATACACAATAGCTACAATAAACTTGATAAAAGTGCCAGCCAAGAAACCTAAAAACGATCCAAAAGCTGCTTTTACCGCAATTTTAGAATCTGCTTTATTAATCATTTCGCCAATAAAGGCACCAATAAAAGGCCAAATGATAATGCCAAAGGGCCCAAAAACAGGAAATATAATGGCAACTAATAATCCTAAAGTGGTGCCAATGACGCCTTTTTTACTACCACCAAAGCGCTTGGTTCCTATAGCAGGAATAATATAATCTAAAGCAAATACAATTAATGCAATGGTTAAAGTAATGCCTAAAAACCACCAATCACTAGGTACGGATTGTGTTAAATAGAGTAGTAGTAAACCAATCCAACTTAATGGTGGTCCAGGTAAAATGGGTAAAAAGCTTCCAGCTATGCCAACAAGCATAAAAATAAAGCCTAAAATAACTAAAAAGATATCCATAGTTTTTTCTTGTTTGACGAAGATAAACAAAGAATGTTACATTTTTTAACTAAAATAATAGTTTAAACTAAATATTTAGTTATTTTTGATAAACTAAAAAATTAGTTAAATAGTAAGATCCTAAGAAATCATGAGTCAAAAAAAGCAATTAACAAAAGCCGAAGAAGAAATAATGCAGGTGCTTTGGCAATTAGAAAAAGCAGCAGTCAAGCAGATTATTGCTGAATTGCCAGAACCGAAGCCAGCTTATAACACCGTTTCTACTATTGTTAGAATTTTAGAAAGTAAAGGTTTTGTGGATTATGAAAAACATGGAAAAGGGCATATTTATTTTCCCTTAATGAAAAAGCAGGATTATAGTAATCAAAGTCT
>CBFHJN010000275.1:0-3678 GCA_965655805.1 Flavobacteriaceae bacterium | reverse complement strand
GTAATAAAATGTAATTTTTTTTCATAATTTTAGATTTTGGATTAAAATAATTCATGAATATATACTTTCTGATAATAAATATGAAATATTACTTCATTATTTTTTTGTTTATTTTAAGTTGCACAGCTGAAAAACAGGAGCTAACAACCGTTTTTCGTTATAATGAACACAAAAACATTAGTTCATTAGATCCAGCTTTTTCTAAAGATTTAGCTGACATTTGGGCTACGAATCAACTTTTTAATGGTTTGGTTGAAATGGATGATAGTTTAAATGTAAAACCTAGCATAGCCAAACATTGGACAATTTCCGATAGCGCAAAAACCTACACTTTCACCTTACGGAACGACGTTTATTTTCATAAACACCACTTATTTGGAATAGATTCAACCAGAACTGTAAACGCTCATGATTTTGAATATAGTTTAAACAGACTTAAAGACAAGCAAGTGGCTTCACCTGGAAGTTGGGTTTTAAATAAAGTTGACCGTTTTTATGCTGTAAACGATTCTATTTTTGAAATAAAACTTAAACAACCATTTCCCGCTTTTTTAGGCTTACTAACCATGAAATACTGTTCCGTAGTTCCGAAAGAGATTGTGGAACATTTTGGTACTGATTTTAGGTCGAATCCAATTGGAACAGGACCTTTTAAATTTAAGCGCTGGGAAGAAAATTTAAAACTCGTTTTAAGAAAAAATAATAACTATTTTGAAAAAGACGAAACAGGTAGAAAACTACCCTATTTAGAAGCTGTTGCTATTACCTTTCTACCTGATAAGCAAAGTGAATTTTTACAATTCGCACAAGGGAATATAGACTATGTTTCTGGTTTGGATGCATCCTACAAAGATGAAATTTTAACAGCAAATGGGCAACTTCGTGATATGTATGCCAATCAGGTTAACATGATACGTGGTCCTTATTTAAACACGGAATACTTGGGGTTTTATATGGATTCAGACGTTTCTGAAATACAATCTGAATACATCAGAAAAGCCGTTAATTATGGTTTTGACAGGGATAAAATGATGATATATTTACGAAATGGTGTTGGAATTCCTGCCCATGGTGGCTTTATCCCAAAAGGGTTACCAGGATTCAGCGAATCGTCTGGTTTTAATTATCAACCAGATCTAGCTAAAAAATTGGTGGAACAATTTAAAACTGAAACGGGTAATAATAATCCCGAAATTACGATTACTACAACCAGCA
Source organism: Flavobacteriaceae bacterium (assembly GCA_965655805.1). Lineage (GTDB taxonomy): Bacteria > Bacteroidota > Bacteroidia > Flavobacteriales > Flavobacteriaceae > Algorimicrobium. The sequence continues at coordinate 2,463 of CBFHJN010000275.1, read as the reverse complement.
ATTATTTAAGTTTTTGCGAATACATTCAACGAGAGCTCCAAAAAACAGGACTTTTAGTATCTGTTGAAGTTATTCCTGCTTCCAGCTTAAAAGATGCCAAAGCCAATGGTCAGTTAGATATGTTTCGTGCATCTTGGGTAGCTGATTATCCCGATGCAGAGAATTATCTTTCACTTTATTACAGTAAAAATTTTGCGCCAAATGGTCCGAATTATACACATTTTAAAAGTGATCAATTTGATATGTGGTATGAACAAGCTTTTACCGAAACCAATACATTAAAACGAGAACAGCTTTACGCGAAAATTGATAGTTTAGTGATGGCTTCAGCACCTGTTGTTCCTATGTTTTATGATGAAGTTGTCCGATTTACTAAAAAAAACATTACCGGATTAGGTATTAACCCGATTAATTTATTGGATTTAAAACGGGTCAAAAAATCAGATTGAGTTTCCACTTCCTAAATAATTAAAGCATCTATTCGCGTCTAAAACGCTTCGTTTCCTCAAAAACGTGTTCCAAAATAGCTGCATCTTGTGCTGTAAATTCCATATCTCTTCGGGACATAACCACTTCAGCAACTTCAAATGCTTTTTTGGTTAAATACGTTGTAAAACCTTTACTTCCTCCCCAAGAAAAACTCGGAACAAAATTTCGTGGAAATCCGCTGCCAAAAATATTAGCACTCACACCTACAACAGTTCCTGTATTAAACATGGTATTAATGCCACATTTGCTATGGTCTCCCATCATAAGTCCGCAAAACTGTAATCCTGTTCTAGCAAAACTTTCTGACTGGTAATCCCATAGACGCACTTCGGCATAATTATTTTTAAGGTTCGAATTATTAGTGTCTGCACCTAAATTACACCACTCACCTAATACCGAATTTCCTAAAAAGCCATCATGGCCTTTATTAGAAAAACCAAAAATAACGGAATTCGTTACCTCGCCTCCTACTTTACTATATGGCCCAACCGTTGTTGGTCCATAAATTTTAGAGGCCATTTTAACCGTTGCATGTTCGCATAGCGCAAAGGGTCCACGAATAACGCTTCCCTCCATAACTTCGGCATCTTTACCTATGTAAATAGGACCATTTGTAGCATTTAATGTTACAAAATCTAATTTTGCACCTGCTTCAATAAAAATAGAGCCAGCATTAATAGTGTTTACCGTTGCTGGAATGGGTTCCGATTTTCTATTAGCCGTTAAGAGTTCAAAATCTTCTTGTATGGCTTCACCATTTTTTGAGAAGATATCCCACGTGTTTTCAACTTTTAAAAGCGCTTCTGTATACTCAATAGCTTCATAAGAATCTAAATCAACTTCCTCTTGAGAATCCTTGGTAAAAAAAGCAATCACATCTTCATCTTTAAAAATAGCTTGATTTTCACTCAAATCTTTTATCATAGCTACCAATTCTTCATTGGGTAAAAACGATGCATTAATCATGACGTTTTGTTCCATTTCAACCATGGGATATTTATCTGCCAGATAATCTTCCGTTACAGTAGTCGTTGTGGAATCTAAATACATTTCCCATTTTTCACGAATGGTTAAAACACCTATGCGAATGTCAGCAACTGGCCTGGTGTAAGTAAAAGGCAATAAATTATTGCGCGAAGGACCATCAAAAAGTATGTAGTTCATGAGATATGCGTTTTGGTAAAAATAAAAAAAGCCTTTCAATAGTTGAAAGGCTTTTAGAAATATATTTTGAACTAAATTTATTTTTTAAATTTAGCGTATTTCGTTTTGAACTTATCAATACGACCAGCAGTATCTATTAATTTAGATTTACCTGTGTAAAAAGGATGTGAGGTTCTAGAAATTTCCATCTTAATTAACGGATATTCAACACCTTCAACATCTAAAGTTTCGTTTGTATTTGCTGTAGATTTTGTTAAAAAAACATCGTCGTTAGACATGTCTTTAAACGCTACTACTCTATAATTTTCTGGATGTATTTCTTTTTTCATCGCTAAATGCTTTAATATCTTTACTTTTTCGAGGTGCAAATTTAAGCAATTTTAATAACTATGCAATAGTTTTTATAATTATTTATAAGAACTTTTTTTGTAACGTTTTCCTATATTTGTTTACTAACTAATTATAACCAATTCAAAAATACTAAAAACATGGAAACAACTACAAAATCAAATGCCATTAATTACGGACTTTATTTAGGCGGAATATTATCTTTATTGACTGTGGCATCATACGCCATCAATTTAGACTTATTTACAAAATGGTGGTTTGGTATTGGTCTAATGATTCTCGTCATTATTTTAGGCATCATGTCTGCCATGAAATCTAGAAGTTTATTAAATGGTTTCATTAGTTTTAAAGGCGCTTTTTCATCATTCTTCATTACTATTCTTATCGGTTTAGTCATCAGCACACTGGTAAGCTACGTTATTTTCAACATAGTTGACCCTGAAGCATCCGTTATTTTACAAG
>CBFHJN010000274.1:0-3691 GCA_965655805.1 Flavobacteriaceae bacterium | reverse complement strand
GGAAAGTGATGTTTTCTTTCATAACGAACAGTGGCATTGTTTTGAAGCGCATTCCAAATTAAGTCATCCCGATAAAGACGATTTAATAAGTCAACTTAATGCGCAAATTCAGTTAGCGGCTGATAAACTTAAAAGTGCCACGCATGTTGTTGTTACTTTAGGAACCGCTTGGGTATATCGGAATATAGAAACAGAAACTGTTGTTGCTAATTGCCATAAAATTCCGCAGAAACAATTTTCAAAAGAATTACTTTCAGTTGACGAGATAGTCGAATCTTTAAATAAAATTGTAGAAACCGTTCAATCCATAAACCCTAACGTTACGTTTCTATTTACTGTGTCGCCAATCAGACATTTAAAAGATGGTTTTGTTGAAAACACGCAAAGTAAAGCACATCTTATTACGGCAATGCATTCCTTTTTGTCATTTCGAGCGCAGTCGAAAAATCTTCACTATTTCCCGTCCTATGAACTCATGATGGACGAATTACGTGATTACCGCTTTTATGCAGATGACATGATTCATCCAAATCAAACCGCCATCAACTATATTTGGGATGCTTTTAAAATGGTTTGGATTTCAGAAGATGCATCAAAAACTATGGATGCGATTGAAGAAGTTCAAAAAGGATTGCACCATAAACCGTTCAATCCAAATTCAGAAGCACACCAAGTATTTCTTGAAAAGCTCTCAGTAAAAAAAGAAAACCTTCAAGCGCGCTTTCCACACATTTCCTTTTAATCTTTTTTTTCTACTCACTACTCACTACTCACTACTCGCTATTTCAAAATATACGGCATTCGTCGTATTGATTTCATTATGCTATTGTTGCAATTTTGGACTATTATAAACCATAAACATATTCAACAATGAAAACTTTAAAACAATTTACCGTATTTATGATGATTGCATCATTTATTTCAATCACAGCTTGTAAAAGTGATGACGACGGAGGCGATCCAGCCGCTTCAGGAGGAGCGTCAGGCGTTATTACAGCAAAAATAGATGGCGCATCATTTCAATCTTTAGAGATTACATCAACCGCTTCGCAAGTTACTGCAGGTCCTAGCACGACTGTTACATTACAAGGAAATTCCTCAACACAAGGCTTTAGCATGATTATAAATGCTTTTGATGGTGTAGGAACCTATGAAATAACGGATAGCAATGTCTTTATTGTGGCTTCTTATATAGAGCCGAACGTATCAAACCCAGCAGCAACGCAAACTTGGAGCGCACCTTATCAAAATTCAGGCGTTATTGGAGAAATAAAAGTTTCTGAAAGTACAAATGACCGCATAAAAGGTACATTTTTCTTCCAGTGTAAAAATTCGAATGATGATTCTGTTAAAAATATAACAGAAGGAACTTTCAACTTAACAAAACAAATTTTCTAAAACTGTATTAAAATCTTAACTAGCAATATCTTGTTGTTGAGATGTGTAGATTGGGCGTAATGATAGTAGGTTATTACGCTTAATCTTTTTTAAAAAGCCGTTGGTCGAAAAAATAATTGATGTCACATATTTAATTGTAATTTTAAATTGCTATTAATTATTATATAACTAAACATCAATTTTGTGAACGGCCAAAAGCTTTTCCTAATTGGTGTTTTTTTTATGTCTTAAAACGTTTGGTATGATTTTATTACTAGCTTTATTTATCCTTAACTTTATAATAATTTTAGCTTCCATTCGGGTGTTCTATCAAACCAAGTTGTTTCAAAAAACAGCATATAAATGGGACTTAAATATGAAAGAGCAAATCTCTTTCAAAAAAAAGGCGTATGAGGAAATTGCTCTGAAAAACAACTACTTCGAAAACTATAATACGAGTTTGCTTAAAAAACTTTTTCAAATAACACAGGAGTTACTTCTTACTAAAAAGATTATATTCGAGGAACGCTATAATTAATTTTTACTTTATTCTATAGAAATTGATTTGTTTTGAGTTTATAGTTTCGGCTTTTCAAGATCTGGCGTTTTATATTATAAAAAAATGAACTTATGAAATATTATATTGGTGTTGTTTTTATTCTTATAAGTATTTCTATTTCTTTTGCTCAAAATCGCGCACAAGTTCTTAATGATTCGGCTTTAGATATTTATAAAACCGACACCCAAAAAGCCATTTCAATTTTAGAAGAAGGCCTGTTAATAGCAGAAAAGGAAGGTGATAAAAAAGAAATAGGACGTATTTTAAATAGTCAAGGAATAGTTTATCGCGATTTGGGTGAATTTGAGAAAGCCAAGTCTCTTTCCCTTGAATCTATAGATTATACAAACGATTCTATTATAAATGCATCAGCATTTAATAATATAGGTGTTGTAAATAGAAATTTAGGTTTGCATGAGGATGCGATAAGTTATTTGTTAAAAGCACTTGCAATTTACGACGCGAAAAATATGATCAAAGACTCGGCAATTACAAACAATAATATTGGTTTAGTTTATAGTTTTAACAATCTCAATGAAAAAGCAATAGCGTATCATTTGAAAGCTAAAACGGCATTTGAGAAACTACAAGATAAAAAAGGTATTTCTGAAGTTTATAACAATATTGCAATTATATATGCTAACGATGGTGATTTAGAAAAGGCCCTAAAGTATTTTAAATACTCATTGGCGCTTGAAAATGATTTAAAAGACCAAAAAGGAATTGCAGAATCCTTGAATAATGTGGGAGCTGTTTACTATTATATGGAGTCAGTAGATTCCGCACTTGTGTATTTTGAAAAATCGGCCGAGCTAGAAAAATCCATTGGCAATTATTCAGGTGTTGGTGCCAGTTATAACAATATTGCACAAGTTTTACTAGAAAAAAATAGGACTACAGAAGCCAAAGTATATATAGATAGTGCATTTTATTATGCGCAAACTTACAAAGTTGCAACAGATATTGAAGTCGCGCTAGAAAATTACTCGAATTACTATCAAGCTAATAAGCAACCAGAAAAAGCACTCGATTATTATAAGCGTTACACCATATTTAAAGATAGTATTAAAAATATGGATGTAAAAAATAAAATTGCAGAGCTAGAAATTGAATATCAAACCGAAAAGAAAGAGAAACAAATACTAATTCAACGTGCCGATTTAGCCGAAAAAGAGCGTGATATTAGTGAAAAGAATAGTTTTATATTAGGTTTAGTTGGGTTAGCTTTAGTTATTTCGCTTTTAGGTTTTTTAGTTTATAACCAGCAAAAATTAAAAAACAAACAACTTAAAAAAGAAGGTGAACTGAAGGAGGCTTTGGTGCAAATTGAAACTCAAAATAGACTACAAGATCAACGTTTAAGAATAAGTCGCGATTTACACGATAATATTGGTGCGCAACTAACCTTTATCATTTCATCTTTAGATAATTTAAAATACGGCTTTAAACTTCCAGAGAATCTAAATGCTAAATTAGAAACCATCAGCCAATTTACAACATCAACTATTTACGAGTTGCGAGATACGATTTGGGCTATGAATAAAAGTGCCATTTCATTTGAAGATTTGCAGTCTAGGATTTCTAATTTTATGGAGAAAGCAAATAAAGCAACTGATGCCATAACCTTTAGTTTTGAAGTTAATGAAGGTGTGGAATCAAATAAATTATTCACGTCTGTTCAAGGCATGAATATCTATAGAATTATTCAAGAATCTGTAAATAATGCTTTAAAATATGCCAATTCAACAACCATTG
>CBFHJN010000273.1:0-3730 GCA_965655805.1 Flavobacteriaceae bacterium | reverse complement strand
CTTTTCTTGTCCTAAATTAATAGTAAGAATAGCTGACTACACGCTTTCGTTGCGTAAATTGGTCATTTGGGTTAGTGTTCTTATAATCTTATAGAAACTTTTCGTATCTTATTCCAAAGCATGTATTTATGAAGAATCGAAATTTTCAGAGCTTAAAAGCGCTTTATATTAATTGTACGTTAAAAAAATCACCTCAAAAAAGTCATACACATACCCTTATGGATGTTTCTAAAAGCATCATGGAAAAGGAAGGGGTTTCAACCGAAGTTATCCGTTTAATTGACGAAGATGTTGCAACTGGTATTTATCCAGATATGACAGAGCATGGTTGGGAAACCGATGTTTGGCCAGAACTTTTTAAGAAAGTAATGGATGCTGATATTTTAATTATTGGTTCGCCTATTTGGTTGGGTGAAAAGTCGTCAGAAGCTCAAAAACTGATTGAACGATTATATGCCATGAGTGGAAAAACGAATGATAAAGGTCAGTATATATTTTACGGAAAAGTAGGTGGCTGTATGATTACAGGCAATGAAGATGGCGTAAAACATTGTGCCATGGGTATTTTATATGCGTTGCAGCATGTTGGATATTCCATTCCGCCTCAAGCTGATTGTGGCTGGATAGGCCAAGTTGGTCCTGGACCTAGTTATGGTGATACAGAATGGCAAGATGAAAAAATAAATCCACCAGTTGGTTTTGATAGCGATTTTACCAATAGAAATACCACATTTATGACGTATAATTTGTTGCATTTGGCGCATATGCTCAAAGCACAAAATGGATATTCAAAATACGGAAACTCTCGTACAGAATGGGATGATGGTACGCGTTGGGATTTTGAAAATCCTGAATATCGTTAATATTCTATTTAGTATAATAGCTATTTAATTATTAACTTTTTCAGATACATCTTTACTATAAAAACCATCACGAATAACCGCTGTGCGCATTTGGGGAATAATAGAGAAATAGGATTTAAAATATTCAATTTGTGCTTTACTAACGGCAGGTAAGGGTGTATTTCCTGTTTCCCAGAAAAAATCAGCGTTTTTAGGCAAATTAAAAGCTGTATTCCCAACGGTTATAGTTTCATAAGAATCAGCGTATTTACTATTACTGTGTGGTTTGAGTATATGGTTTATTTCAAACGTTGAAATTTGTTGATGTTGTTTGTTTTCTGTCAATACTTCTCTATTTATTGGAATAAAAACAGTTATGCATACCAAAACAATACTTACCACGATTAAACCTTGAACAACTGTTTTTTTAAGGTTGAAAATACTCAAAATCAAAAAACTGGAAATTAATAAAAAAGGCAGATAGAAACGATATTGAGGCGATGTGTTAAATAAAATAAGCATTGCAATTACCAAAGCACTATAGAAAATCCAGTGAACCTTTTGGTGCAACCATTTTTTTATTATAAATGGGAATACAAGAATTAAAATCACAATTGCTTTATTAAAAATGCCATCTAATCCATTTGCAAAAAACCAATGCTTAATATTTTGGACATAAGAATTTGCTGCAAATGCTTCTGGTGTCAATTGGTATCCGTAAGCTAATCCATAACTTTTAAAGTATTCAGAAACGGTATCAGGTAAGTGCCAGCTTGTTTTTAGGTTTTCAAAACCTATTAAAGGATACAAGGGGTTTCCAGTAATTATAAGGTTTTTAACTACTAATAAGCAGACTGTAGTTGTACTTATCCAAATTATAGAAAAATTCAATAATCGTGTTTGCTGATAATATTTCGTATAGATGGCAAGTGGAAAAATAAGAAAAGGCAAAGCTGTAAGTTTAATGCTTACCATAAATAGTCCTAAAAGTATGATGGATAAAAAAGTATCTTTTTGAAAGGTTTTATAGGTTAAAACAACTTGATAAAATAGGATAACAGAAATTATATAAATAGCCAAATCTGGCGAAGGTGCACTTATAAATTGAAAGAGTAGAAGATTAGCTATTGGTAATAAGCCAATGAGTAAATACGGTTTGTTGTTATTAGGAGTTTTTAAATATATATTGAGTTTATCAAAGGCAAAAACATTTCCAAGAAGCAACCCAAAACCGCTCAAATCATTTAAGGAATCCGTTAAAAAACTAAAGCTATAGGTACTTTGAAGAATATGCCAACCAGAGGTTTGACCCAAAAACAGATGTAAATTAATGAGCCCTTTTACAAAACCATAGTCATTGAGCCACGTAATGTTTTGTATATAATAGGTTTCATTGTCAACCAATATTGGAGCAGTGGCACATTGGGCTAAAATTAGTAGAAAAATGAGAACCAACATGCTTTTTAAGAAAAGTGAAAGCCTTTTTAATTGTTGTATTAAAAGTAGGTTATTTGATTTTATAAAATTTCTATTGAAAAACCACAATATTAATGTAACAAACAACAATGCCAAATGGAAATAGACATCAACGGGAAAGCAAACTGCCCAAAATCCTGTAAATAACATGACTCCAAATAAACCATGAAAAATGGTGATGATGGGATGGCAAGACTCTATTTTGAAAACCCGATTAATACTAACACCTGCCACGATACTTGTGAAAGTGATATAAATCCACGAAATAAAAATTAAAAGCATAATGTTTTAATCGAGTTAGTTGATGAGGAAAGCAATATGAAGATGCTATTTTAACAAAGTCGAAAGTGTTTAAATATTAAAAATAGCGATCTAATTATTACCCACAATACGTCCATCAACCATGGTGAGTTTTCGGTCTGCCATATTTGCTAACTCTTCATTATGCGTAACAATAACAAAGGTTTGTCCGAATTCATCCCGTAACTTAAAAAACAGATTGTGTAAATTTTCAGCCGATTCGCTATCTAAATTTCCCGAAGGTTCATCGGCAAAAAGGATTTTCGGGTTATTAATCAACGCACGCGCTACTGCTACACGTTGCTGTTCGCCTCCTGAAAGCTCATTAGGTTTATGATGATATCTATCTTTTAGACCTAAAAAATCTAATAATTCGGTGGCACGTTTTTCCGCAGCAGCTTTATTTGTTTTTTTTATGAAAGCTGGAATGCACACATTTTCAATTGCTGAAAATTCTGGCAATAATTGATGAAATTGAAAGATAAAGCCAATCTCTTCATTTCGGAATTTTGCCATGGCTTTATCTGATAAATTACTAATATCTGTATGATTTATAGTAAAGGTAAATGGCTCTTTTTTTGATGGCTTATCAAGTGTTCCTAAAATCTGTAAAAGTGTTGTTTTTCCTGCGCCTGAAGCACCAACAATGGATACAATTTCGCCTGCTTGGATATTTAGATTGACACCTTTTAATACGTGCAAATCATCGTAAAATTTATGTATGTTTTTTGCTAAAATCATTATTGAGATATGAATAAGCAATGTAATACTTTATACATGGCTTTACAATTATGAATTTGATTTCTTATTGAAAATTTTCTTAACATTATTATAATCAATAAAATATTGAATTTTTAAGGAAAAGGAATTTTGAATGGGCTGTTTTAAAAGACGATCAAAATTATTTGTAAAATTAAGAGCGGCTTCTGAATCATTATTGAATAATTGATTTCTGTATAAAGCTGTTACAAAACTGCCAGGTGCAAATTGCCAAGAGTAACTTAAATCTAAATTCCATGTGCTAAAATTAATGTTTGGATCATCTAAGCCTGCATCTTCAAATGAAACATTAGTTTCCTGAAGACGTCCATCGTCCTGCAGTAAATATATAT
>CBFHJN010000272.1:0-3750 GCA_965655805.1 Flavobacteriaceae bacterium | reverse complement strand
TTGGAAAAAGCTAATATTGATACACAGTCTAAACGAGGTGCAACTGTTCAAGTTGGTAAAGACACTTATGAGTTTAGCGTGAAGAAGTTTCGCTTTAAAGGTGAAAAGTACACCGCAGAAGAAGCTGTAAAGAATAGCGATTTAATTGCTGCTCTTATTAAGTCAGAATGTGTTCATTTAAAAAAACAATAAGCTATGGGAATTAAAGTCGAAAATATAGGCGCATCAGCTGCAGAAGTTTCTGGAGCTTTTAGCCACTCTGAAGTGTATGTTGGTTTTTTAGAAAATTTTGATGCGTTAACAGAACCAAAAGCAAAAGATGGCACATCGGCAGCAGCCACTTTAGAAGAATTAGTGTCCATAACCGAAGATCACACTTTTTTAACTGGTTTTGGATTTACAAAAGTTAAAGCAATTGCTGAAACTGTAAAATTAGAAACGGCTCAAATTGGAAATAAACCACAGCCTGTTCAGGAAAACAAACTAACGTTTCAAATGTTAGGTACCAAACCAGAAATTTTAGGTTTTAAACGTAGAATTAAAGGTGAAGATTTAATTGTGGTTGCCGTTGAATTTGGTTCTGGACAAATGCGCCAAATAGGATCTGCAAAATATCCTGCTTCCGTTTTAGAAAGTTCTAGTATTATTGATGGACCTGTTGAAGGCGAAAATACATCAACATTCGTTATCCAAGATAAACAAATGTATGATGCACCAAATTATTCTGGCGAAATTACGTTACAACCAGAGGAAACACCTTAAATCATATTTTAGTTGGTTAGTAAGTTGAAAAAACTCACACTGCCATGGTGTGAGTTTTTTTTGTGTCCTATTATAAAAAATTGACAATTGCCAATTTTACACTATGAAAGTAAATGATTGGTTTAATAGTGATTGTAACTATATGGAAGGCGTTATGCTTTACCAACAGCAAAAAGGACATAGCTCTAATTTGTTGCGTCTGTTTTTACGTAAAGAAAGTGTTCCTAATTTTGAAAAGTTGAAATATGAGCTATCTAAATTTAAAGAATCGGAATCTTCAGCCGTAACCAAACCCAAAAAAGTAAACCTGCATGTTGATTTTTTAGAGAAAAACTCAAAGCAACAGACTGTTTCAATTAATAGCACCAAGCCGCCAAGCGGTTATTTCTACAAATTAAATGAGTTGCATACAGATTTACATCCTTTAGCGATGAAGCAGCGTAACGACTTTCAGAAAGCAATTAGTTTAAAGCTGCGTTTAAATAATATGCATCCAGACGAAGAAGGCGAAAGTTTAAAGTTATGCATCCAAATAGAAGATTTGTTTGATGCTATAGAAACAGCGCAAAAAGTATTGGACCATTATGTTGAACATAAAGTTGTTTTAAATATAGAAGCACGTACTTATAATGACTACACAGGCGGACAGCTTGCAGATGCTAGAAGAAATAAACGCACATCTGTAACTAAGTTTAAGAATAAAATAAATACACTTAAAACGGCTTTAAAATCCAAATTACCATTAGCCGAAAAAACCAAATTAGAAAACCAACTCCAAAAAGATACTGAAAAGCTGCTAAAGCATGAATTGGATTTGCAAGAGTTGAATGAATTGATAAATACACCTAAATAATGCCTAAACGAAAAATGAAGTTGATAAATAGAGGTGATACATCTTTCGATAAAATTTGGATGCACTATAAAAGTCCTGGTAAGTTTCCATTAACTGAAAATCAAGAAAACATTAAAGAAAGGTGGTTGGCAGCTTGGACTTCACTTTTAAAGAAGAAAAACAAAACCAGAACAGTTAAAGTTTTAGAAGAAACGTTTGGTGTTTCTAGAGCGCAAGCATTTAAAGACATCCGTAATGCCGAAAGATTATTCGGAAATGTTATGCGTGCGGATAGGGATGGACAAATGGCTTTATTATATGAGTTTGCTTTGGAAGGTTTTAAAAAATCACTAAAAGCAGAAGATTTTAAAGCTGCAAAAGGCTTTCACGACGCTATGCGTGATTGTGTTGGTGATGAAAATCCTATAAACTTCAATCCAGAAAAGCTAGAAAACAAGCAGATAAAAATGTCTGTTCCAAAAGAAGTGTCTTTGGCTATTATTACCAACTTAAAAAGTGGTGTTTTAGATTTCAACAACCTAACGGTTGATGCGGATTTTGAAGATGTGAGCGATGAAGAAGAATAGCAGATACAGAGAGGTTGTGCTAAACGCTGCACAACTAGCAGCCGTTTTAGCGGTTACCGTTTTAAAGAAAACCAAGATTTATTTAGAATGGGCTCGTGGTACCGGTAAGTCATTTATTTTGGCATTCTTTATGAAAGAAATGGTTAAACAAATGCCTGGAGCATCATTTGCCTTGGTAGGTTCAACATATCAACAAATACTTGCTCGGACGCTGCCATCTACTAAACGTGGATTGGCAGAACTTGGTTTATATGAAAACTATGATTATGTAGTTGGTAAAAATGGTGCCCGATTTGGGTTTGCAGAACCTATCTATCCGCCAGATAAATGGGATAATATTATACATTGGAGTAATGGTTGTGTGTTTCAATTGGTTTCATTGGACAATCCAAACTCTGGACGTGGTTTAAATTCTTTTGGTGTTCTAGGTGATGAAACCGCACTGTTTGATCCTGAAAAGCTATATAATAATGTGAAAACCACCAACCGAGCTAAAGAGGCACGATTTGAAGGTGCCTCATTATTAGGCGCTGAAATATATGCATCCTCCACGCCTATTACTAAAAAAGGACGTTGGTTTACAGATATGGAAGAAGTAGCAAAACTCCCTAAAAACCGCAAGAAATATGCGTTTATTAAAGCATCTGCATTGGTTAATAAGATAAACTTAAGAGCAGAATGGTTTGATGAAATGAAGGACGAATCACCTTCGGATATTATATACAATGCGGAGATACTAAATATACGTCCTAAAGAAATATTGAACGGATTCTATCCACAGTTGAATGCTGAAAAACATTATTATACAGACTACAACAACGACTATCTGGAGAGCATAACCGGCAATTATACCAAGGCATCTTTCAACTGTAAACAGGATAATGATATAGATAAAGGTAGGCCTTTGATACTATCTATTGACTGGGGTGTTTTCCTTTCTGGTGTAATTAGTCAGAGCTTACCTAACAAGTATAAGGTGTTGAAGTCTTTATGGATGAAGCAACCTAATGATGAAGAAGATCTAATCAATGAGTATTGCGATTATTACGAATCACTACCTAATAAGGTTGTACATCTTTATTACGGTCATGATGGTAACGCGCGCGTAAAGAAAGGAACGAATGAAACTTATGGTGATCGGTTGGTTAGGTTGTTACAATCTAAAGGTTGGACTGTTTATGATAAGAGTAAGGGCAAGGCAGTAGCGCCACATAATGATAAGTATCTGTTGATTAATATGATGCTTAAAGGAACATCTTCACGCTATCCTGTTATTGAAATAAATGAACAGAATAATCCAGACCTTATCATTGGACTAGAACGTGCTGAAGCAGCCGAGGATAAGAACGGAATCCAAAAGGTAAAGAAAGATGAACGCAACGCATCCATGAAGCAAGAGCATACTACTCACCTGCCAGATGCTTTTGATATACCTATCTATTCAATATACAAACACCTACTGAAGGCAAAGCGAGAGCATTGGGATCTACCAACTACGATTTAGCATTTTTAAAAACCAATTTTCATATATCCAACCTTAATATGGTCGGCAATTGTCACCCTTTATAG
>CBFHJN010000271.1:0-3778 GCA_965655805.1 Flavobacteriaceae bacterium | reverse complement strand
GTTATGATCCGGATGGTATCTTCGCCTAATTGTTTTAAAAGAAACTCAAAATAACCTGTTAAGTCTCTCGATTTTTCATTTAGTTTTTTAATGCCTACTTCTTCAAAAATATCTAAAGATGCCTTAATAGCAGCCATAGACAAAATGGGTGGATTGCTTAATTGCCAGCCTTCAGCTCCTGGAATTACATCAAATTCATCACGCATTTTAAAGCGTGTTTCTTTATTATGGCTCCACCAACCCGTAAAACGATTTAGTTTTTTATCATGTGCATGACGTTCGTGAACAAAGCAGCCACCTAAACTTCCTGGTCCGGAATTTAAATATTTATAGGTACACCAAACGGCAAAATCAGCTCCAGAATCATGGAGATTTAATTCCACATTTCCAGCACCATGTGCACAGTCAAAACCTACCATACAACCGTGTTCGTGTCCGAGTTTTGTAATACGTTTTAAATCGAAGAACTGACCCGTATAATAATTGACACCACCAATCATAACTAGTGCCACTTCGTCACCATGTTCATTTAGAATAGCTTCTAAATCCTCATAACGCAATAATTCTTCACCATTACGCGGTTCCCAAAGAATTAAACCGTCCTGATCATCATAACCATGATGACGTAATTGCGATTCTACGGCGTACTTATCCGAAGGGAAAGCATCGGATTCAACAACAATTTTATACCGTTTGGTTGTTGGCTTATAAAAGGATACCATCATGAAATGTAAATTGGCCGTCAAGGTATTCATGACAACAACTTCTAAAGGTTTAGCGCCAACCACTTTGGCCATGCTTTCGGTAAGGAATTCATGATAGCGTAACCATGGATTTTTTGCGTGAGTATGACCTTCCACGCCTAAATTGGCCCAGTCTTCTAGCTCTTGATTGATATAGTTTTTGGTGGATTTTGGTTGTAAACCTAATGAGTTTCCGCAGAGATAAATCATATCATTCCCTTCTTTGTCTTTAGGAATATGAAATTGATTTCTATAGGCTGATAAGGGGTCGTTTTTGTCTTGTTCTTTAGCAAAATCAAGACCTGTTTTGTAGTTAGACAAGGTGATTTGTTTTTCGGTTTCCCACAAAAATAAGAATTATAATTTTAGGAATGCCCTGTAAAAAGAAAAAGCACTTCAACCATTGATTGAAGTGCTTTTTGAATATATATAGACGCTTAAAGCGGGATATTTACTATATATACGTTTGGGTTATTTGTTTTGGATGTTTTAGCCTTAATTAATGGATACATCATCAAAAAATAACTCCCAATTATCATCGGTTTTTTTATAACTTAAGGGTATTAAAATTCCTTTAAAATTGGTGTTGTTTTCCCATGTAGACATCATAGAAGGTTCTTTGATATTTCCTTTTCTATAAACCCATTCTTCAATTAGAAATTCATCATTATAATAAAAATCATAAGCATCACCTGGTGTGTAGCCGCCATTTTGCGGATATGTTAAAGTAATTTTATTCAATGTTTTTTTACTTATTGGAGCGACTTCTTGAATAGGCTCCGAAATAACTGTTCCGGAATCCCAGACTAAATTGAAAGGTGTCAATAACCAATATTTATCATTGATAAACGCTTTATCGGCATTTATAAAAGTGCTATCTATATGGTTCCTGTTGTAGCGTAACGTATCATTGGCAGTTATTGAAGTAACATCATTGGTTTTTGGAGACCAAACCCAAGACCGTTTAAAAAGTGAGCTGTCTTTTTTTACATTAAAAGAAAAGGTAATAGTATTCACTTTATCCCAATTTGAAATACCATAAACCTGTGCTATCTTTTCGGAAACTGTAGGTGTTTTTTCAGCACTTCCTATAGTTACTGCATTTTCTTTATCCGATTTACAGGATTGGATAAAAAGTAACGTGCTGAATATGAGTATGTATTTTTTCATAAAATAATTTTTTAAGAAGTTGTAAAGTTATAGTAATTTAGGGAGATAAATGTTTAGAATATGGATTTAGAAAAAAACTATTTCGATACCAATAAAGCAACATGGAACACCAAAGTAGGTATACATGCCGAAAGTGATATGTATAATATGGACGCTTTTAAGAATGGGAAATCGTCACTAATGCCTTATGAATTGGAGGCTTTGGGTGATGTTTCAGGTAAGTCATTATTGCATTTGCAATGTCATTTTGGTCAGGACACTTTAAGTTGGAGTAGAAAGGAAGCTAAGTGTGTTGGCGTTGACTTAAGTGATGAAGGTATTAAATTAGCACAGGAATTGAATACAGAATTAAATCTGGATGCAAAATTTGTGTGTTGTAATGTTTTAGATACGTCTAAACATATTCAAGAACAATTTGATATCGTATTTACCAGTTATGGTGTTATTGGCTGGTTGCCAGATTTAAAACCTTGGGGACGAATGATTGCTGAACGCTTAAAAAAAGGTGGCACGTTTTTTATGGCTGAATTTCACCCTATTGTTTGGATGTTTGATTATTTAGAAGACAAGCCAGTTATGAAATATGGTTATATGCAAGATGAGGCTATTTATGAGGAGTATGAAGGCACTTACGCCAATCAAAATTCAAAAATAGTTAGTAAAGAGTATGGTTGGAATCATGGTTTAAGCGAGGTTATAAACGCATTAACTGAAGCCGGTTTGCATGTTGAATACTTACATGAATATGGTGAAAGTCCTTATAATGTATTGCCAGATTTGGTTGAAACAGAAACAGGCATGTTCAAACAAACTGATAATTTATATCCATTAATTTTCACGATTAAGGCGACGAAGCCATAAAAAATAGTGCTTTGATTGTATTTAATTTATCAACTTAAAACGTTTGGACTGCGCTCAATGTGACTATTTAGGAATTTAGATTGTCATATTTCTTTAATGGTTAGCCTTTAAAATGTCTGGCATTTTTCGCTTAAAACGATTTAATCTTGGAATGGATACATTTTGAATGTAAGGATTGTCAGGATTTAAACGTTCATAATCTTGGTGATAATCTTCAGCTACCCAAAATTTTTGAAACGGATACACTTCAGCAGCTACTTTTTTGCCTAATTGCTTTTCTATAGCATTAAACTTTTTTGAAATTATGGTCTTTTGTTCGTCATTTTGGTAAAAAATAATAGAACGGTATTGCGATCCTGTATCTGGACCTTGACCATTAACTTGCGTCGGATTTTGCGAAGCAAAATATACATCAACCAAAGTTTCAAAACTCACGACTTTAGGGTCGTAAATAACTTCAACAGCTTCAGCATGGCCTGTTCTACCTGTGTTACTAGATTCATAAGTTGGGTTTTTGGTATGACCTCCTGCGTAACCTGAAATAGCTTCATCAACACCTTTAACACTTTCGTAAATGGCTTCCACACACCAAAAACAGCCGCTCGCAAAATAGGCTCTAGCTTTGCCGTTTTTCATGTCTACTTCTATAGGTTCGGCATTTATAATGTCTTGTTGTTTCGGATTTACTTGCGCTGCATTGTTACAACTAAATAGCATGGCTGTAAAAACGAAAAGGAATAACTTATTCATAGTGTTGTTTTTTAATTTAGACGTAAAGCTTTTAAAGACCTTAAAAAGTAAATGCTAAAGTTATATTAAAAAAAAAGCCTTCAATAAATTTGAAGGCTTTCTATATAATTATTGTGTGAGTTTATAATTTAGCAAAAAGCTTTTGCATTTTTTCCCGTTCTTCTTCAGCTAAAGCTGCATCTACTAATATACGTCCACTGTGCTCATCGGTAATAATTTTTTTGCGTGATGCAATTTCCATTTGAACTTGGGGT
>CBFHJN010000270.1:0-3799 GCA_965655805.1 Flavobacteriaceae bacterium | reverse complement strand
AAAATAGCAGCCGTTATCATCGTATTGGTTGGCTTATTTTTATCATTAGGAATTTTAAATTTAAGTAAAGCTTTAACATCGGTTTTAGCTACTGCAGGTGTTGCCGGTTTAGCTATTGGTTTAGCACTACAAAACACTTTATCCAATACAGTTGCTGGTATTGTGTTGTCTTTTAGGAAAAAAATTCAAATAGGCAATTGGGTAGAAACAAATGGGTTTTCTGGTGAAGTTTTAGATATCAACCTTAAAAATTTCATCATGAAAGAAGCTGATAACAATATTGTTATATTACCCAATAAAGCTATTTTAGAAAATCCGTTGAAAAATTATTCATTAACTGAAAAAATGCGAGTTTTTATAAACTGTGGCGTGGGTTATGAGTCTGATTTAGAACATGTAAGAGGGATAACAAAAGAAACTATTGTCAATGCATTTAGTCATCTGAAAGAGACTGATGATGTGGAATTCTTTTATACTGAATTTGGCGACAGTTCTATCAATTTTTTATGCCGCTTTTGGGTAGATGCTGTAAATAAGAAACAAGAATTAGAGGCACAAACGGTGGCCATGATAGCTATTAAAAAAGCGTACGATTCTGAAGGAATTAATATTCCATTCCCAATAAGAACTTTAGAGTTTAACAATCAACTGGCTTTAGAGAAGAATCATTCAAACGACGCGTAAAATTCTTCACTTTTATGCGAATGATTTTTAAGATTATTTCATAGTGAGAAATATTAAGGCAACTATTACTAGCTATGAAGTAAAACTAGATACTTTAATGGATTGCGCTCAAATTAATTTTTATACCGTTAAAAAATAGACCGTTTATAAATTATATTAATTACATCATGTGTTTTACGACGCTTAACTTGGAAGTAATAGCCATTTACAATCGTAGTACACATGAAGTTTGAAAACAATTATTAACTTAAAAACAAAAATTATGAAAGTTTTAGTATATATCGGATTGTTTCTAATTTCAGGAACGTTTTATGCGCAAGAAAAGGCTAGAGACATGTCTCAACAGTCGAAAACAAAAACCGTAACCGTTAACAATGGAGAGCAACAAATTGAGAATAAGATTAAAGTTACAACTACCGAGAAGCAAGACGTAAAATTATCTGAAGAAGACAAGAACAAAATTAATCAAAATCGGGTTTATGACACGCACAAGCAAGTGGTTAAAACTGTTGCTATTGATAACGATATGGATCCATTTTATGATTCACAAGTGAAAATGGTTCATTTTAAAGATAATGGCATTAATTACAAATTTGTAAAAAGTTCAGAAGGTTTTACCGTTATGGCTAAAGATTCCAATAATGAATATGGTAAAGCGGTTAAGTCTATCAAATCAAATAAATACGGATTTAAAACTGCTGATTTTTCAGGTGTTGGCTATTTTGATAGTAACGGAAACTTTGTAATTGATTACTATGATAGAGCAACCGATAAATTGGTTACCAAAAAATTTGTGAGTATAAAATAATGTGAATTCACAAAAATAAATTTAAGACTGTCCTTGTAAGACAGTCTTTTTTTATATTTTTAAAAACTAACAGAGAACTATGGCAACAATAGAAGCCCAAGTATTTCATTTTTTGAAAATCTTGGAAAAAAATAATAATCGAAATTGGTTTGCAGAAAACAAATCGGAATTTAAAAGTCTAGAACGTGATGTTAAAAAAGTATTTAAGTCCGTTTTTGAAGGGTTAAAAGTTCATGATGACGTGGATCAGTTTAAAATGTTTCGCATTTATCGAGATGTTCGTTTTTCTAAAAACAAACTGCCTTACAAAACGCATTTTTCGGCTTCCTTTCAAAGACGTAAACCGGAGTTACGTGGTGGTTATTATTTACATTTAGAACCCAATAACCAATCATTTATTGCAGTGGGTTTTTGGGATCCAAATAAAGAAGATTTATATCGTATACGTAAAGAATTTGAAATGGATGCTTCAGAAATGCGCGATATCATGAAAGCCGAACCATTTCAGTCCGTTTGGGGCGATTTGGAAGGTGACGAATTAATTTCATCACCACGAAATTTTGATAAGGTGCATCCAAACATCGATTTAATACGCAAAAAGCAATTCATTTTCACCAGAAAATTTGGAGATGAAGATGTTCTAAAACCTGATTTTCTTGAAACTGTTAATGAATCATTTAAAGCAGTTAAGCCATTTTTCAATTATATGAGTGATGTGTTGACCACCAATTTAAATGGTGAGCGCATAATTTAAATTACTTAATCGCTAAAATTTCATGTGTTATACCATTGAATGTTATGGTGTCTCCAATAGATTTACCTTTTAGTAATTGCCCAATAGGCGTTTGCAATGATATACCCAGATAATTACCCATATCAGTTTCTATCGTGCCAATGCTTATGCTGATAAAAAATGTATTCTGTGTTGTTTTTACAATACTGCCAAGTACAATATTATCATAATTTTTTTGAGGATTTATATGCTTCAAGGTATCTAACGTTTTATTAGCGTCGGATAAATGCTGTGCATTTTTTTCTAAATCGTTGAATAGTTTTCCGTTTCCAGAATCATCATCCATATCGTTGCTTTTATCATTGGCGTCAATAGATTCTTTTATCGTTTCTATTTCATCTTTATAACTAGCAATACGCTTGTTTACATAATTTAAACACGCTTGTAAGAGCATTTCTTTTTCATTCATAGTTGTTAAGCTAATTCTGTTTCAAATAGTTGAATATTACTGATTAATCGTTCTTTAACAATATTCATCATTCGCTTATTTAAGGCTGATGAATTGGTAATGTAAAATTGGTACTCATCGACGGTAAATTGCCCGATTACAATACCTTTCAATGAATTTCTAAATTTAATATCTTTTTGAATGGCATTTTCAATATAATCAATTTGCTTTTCGATTGACAAATCATAGAACGCACCTTTGTGTTTATTCGCATAATTTTTAAAGACTTCAATTAATAAATCATTTTGAAGTTTAATTACTGGTCTTAAAGTCGCATTCTGAAAACGTTCGTCAGCACTCATAGCATCATGGAATATTGCTGATGGTATTTCTGGCCTACAGGCTAAAAGTTGTTCTGATCGATTCATGATTTAAGTTTTAATAAATTTATGCAATCTATAAGCCTGAATATGTATTACTGAAATTGGATATCAACAGTTTTATTAACAAAATAAACAAAAACTATAGGCATATAAGGAGTTTGGAGATTAAATTTGAAGGATTTTTTTGAATTTAGACTACCTTTGAACTTATAAAATTTAGAAACATAGTTTATGAGATTTCATTCACGAAAATGGGTAAAACCTGAAGATTTAAACCCAAATGGCACCTTGTTTGGAGGCCGTTTATTAGCTTGGATTGATGAAGAAGCTGCACTGTATACCGTTGTTCAGTTAGAGAATCCAAAAATTGTAACCAAGTACATTTCAGAAATCAATTTTATGAGTTCCGCCAAACAAGGTGATATTGTAGAAGTTGGCATGGAAGTTACCAAATTCGGAAAAAGCTCCATTACCTTAAAATGTGAAGCTAGAAACAAAATGACACGTGAAACGATTCTGACAGTAGATAATATAATAATGGTAAATCTGGGCGATGATGGTAAGCCCAAACCACACGGAAAAAAGCAGGTGGAATTTGTAAAAGACAGAATTGAAAAGTAGTTTTTTTAGTTTGACATGAGTTATGTCAGAATTGTTTTTTTTAGAGTTACAAAAATGTTGTAGAGCGCTTGACATGAGTATTTTAATTTTGTATTTTAAGTTAAAATTTACAACATGAAAAC
>CBFHJN010000269.1:0-3822 GCA_965655805.1 Flavobacteriaceae bacterium | reverse complement strand
CTACGCCATTGGCGAAATCATTCTCGTAGTTATTGGTATTTTAATTGCGTTGAGTATCAATAATTGGAATCAAAGCCGAATTGAGAAAGCACAAGAATCACAAATATTAAAATCGCTACAAAAGGAATATACTGATAACCTAAATCAATTAAACGATAAAATTTATATTCGAAATAAAATTGTGCATTCAGCTAATGAGTTGATGAAAATTATTGATAACAAGAGTGACCTTTTAAGCTTCTCTGCAGACAGTATAGAAGTCTACATAGGCACAACGACTATTTTCCCAACATTTAATGCTATAAGCGGTGTAACAAACGAGATTATTAATTCGGGAAGACTGCATTTAATAAGCGATAATGAGTTACGAATATCCTTATCTAATTGGTCTGGCGATATAGATCAAGTCACCGAAATGGAAACCGTATTATTAAACTATTATCTTCAAACCTATCAACCCTTTTTAATTAAAAATATTCAGATTAGAAATAGTTTTAATGCTGTGTTATCACTCACAAATCTCACTGAAAAATTCAATCTAAATAAGGCGGTTGAAAATGTTGAAAGTATTAATAGATCCAACAAAATTCTAGATTATGAAACGTTATTTAATAATGAAGATTTTGAAGATTATCTGGTTTCTATATTAACTTATTCTAGAATTGCTAACATCCAATCTGAAGGTTTAAAACTTAAAATAAGTACTAATTTATTACGTATTGAAGACATCCTGCATAATGATTGATGAAGAATTGAAAAACAGTTGAACATGATTAAACTCTTCCGAAGAATAAGACAAAATCTTCTCAATGAAGGTAAAACAACTAAATACTTCAAATACGCTATTGGCGAAATCATCCTTGTTGTTATTGGAATTCTATTGGCACTTCAAATAAACACCTGGAATGAAAACCGAAAAGCCAAAATTGAGGAGACTGCTATTTTAGAAAGTCTTTATGAAAATTTAGTGATAGCCAAGCAGCAATCAGATTCGTTAATCACTGAAGAAATATCTTTAAAACAATTACTCATTCAAGTTCTAGAAGTGGAACCTAAACCTACAGAAATAGAAAAACCAATTACAGATGCCTTATTTAAAAGCGCTGTTTGGGATTTACAAAGCGATCTACCTATTATTAACACTTACGAAAACCTAAAAAACACCAATAAATTGAGCCTCGTTAAAAATAAAAAAATCAATGAGAAGTTCAGCGATTTGGACTTTCAGTTTAAGAGAGTTCAAGATATTCTTGCAGATAGGTTATCCGTTCACCAAGTACGCATAGATAACATATTAGAAAACGATATCAATTTTATTCCTTTGGTAAAATCCAATGTTCCTGAAATAAATATTACAAATGAAATATCAACCAATTACAAGAACATTCTATGTGATAAGCGCATTAGAAACCTGATTGGTATGAAACTCACCTTTACCCAAGATGTTATAGATAGACGTAAAGACCTTGATAGAGAAATGAAGCTATTAATAAGCCTGATTGAAACTGAATTACATCAATAAATTTTAAACAAATCGGCATGCATTTAATAACTTCAATAAAGCAAGAATCTCATGGCAAATACCATTCAATAAAATATTAAATTTCAAAATCTGTACATCATAATAATCTCAATAAAAATTTACCTTCATGACCTTCAGAATAAACCATTTATGGCAGTAGAATAACTATTCCATTAAATTATGGAGATTTTAATAACTTTACACTTTAAACTATTAATAATCTAAAAATTTGGCTATTAAGAAAGAAAATATCGCACGTTTCGGATTGAGCGCCATGGGATTCGTTTATATACTTGTAGGTATATTAACCGCTTTAAAAGCTTTTAACTTAGGAGGCAAAGAAGTCGGCACAAAGGGTGCCATAGGGTTTCTTTCAGGTAAACCTATCGATCACTTATTATTAGGGGTAATTGCTGGAGGTTTATTGAGCTATACGTTTTGGAGGTTTTATCAAACATTTATGGATACGCGAGACATGGGTACTGACTTAAATGCTTTATTTGTGCGTCTTGGTTTTTTTAGTGGAGGTCTATTTTATGGTTTTTTAGGTTTTGTAGCAATAAAAACAATACTTGAAGGCAGTTTTAATCGTCAAAGTGAAATTTTAGTAAGCCTACTAAACTCATCATATTCAGGAATTATTACCATAATTATTGGTGTTGTTTTTGCAGGAAAAGCTGTATTTGAATGGTATTTTGTACTATCGGATAAGTTTAAAAAGAATATTCAAGTATCCAAAATGACTGCAAAAGTTAAAAGAGTACTTCTTAATTTTGGTGTTTTAGGACATTCTGCTCGAGGCGTGTTATTTGGAATTATGTCATTTTTAACCATTAGAACTGGGCTAACATTCAGAGATGAAAAGATGAGCCAATTAACGGATGCTTTTCAATTTATCGATAAACAATTTGGTGCCTATATTTTAGCTCTCATTGCCTTTGGCATGCTTTGTTTTGGTTTATTCATGATTGTGAAATCGCGATATTTATACATAAATATGAAATAAGAATAGTTCTACCTACAGTAATTTTATAAAAAAGATTTTATTAAACTCTCAAAAGACGACACATTAAACACCCTTGGATGAGTTTCACAATAATTAGTTAAACCAATATAAATACACTTTAAAAACCTAACAAAGTCCTTATATTTGCAGTTCTTGTTTTTTTAGATTATATGGACGGATTTAGTATTGTTATGGTGTTTGCCATTATCCTTTTTGCAAGATTAGGTGTTAGGCTTGTAACTAAATATAGGAAGATGAAGCGCGATGAACAGAATGAAAACGAATCTAAATAATCATCTTACAGATTGCTATAAAAGGTTAAACCATTAGTGTCTAAATCATAAATAGCAAATTCTTTGGTTCCCCAATCTGTTTTACTTATTTGTTTGGGACCCTGAAAAACGTATTTGGCTTCAAATTCCACATATAAACTCTCAATATTTTGTGTTACAATGCGAAGCATAGGTCTATCAAAACCAGATTCCCATTCTTTTTCATCATGCCATTGTAAATGAATTTCAATCCCATCTCGCCGAATTCCTGCATAGGTTGGCGCTTTAGGATCATCGGCAAATGCAATTTCAAACCCTAATTTATTCACATAAAAGAACAAAGCACGAAGCACATTTTTAACAGGCAAAACAGGGTGTATTTGATGTAAAAGTGGTTTTTCCATTATTTTTTAATTGTTCCTGAAAAATGATTTACATTTGGATTAATCGGATTACCAGACGCACGCCTAAATGATGCTAACTGCCCACAATGCCAAATAGCATCTGCAATTGGACCGTTTATAGCATTCCAGAACGGGATTTCGCGTTCGCCAAAAATTATTTTGTATTGCGAAATATCGTCACTGGTTCTTAATATATCGGCAGCTGTTTTCAAATTCAACAAGGTTTGTTTTCGCATGTCTTCAAACGTCATATCCGCTTCTTTGTTATTAGAATTTGACTTTTTCAAAGTCGCATTGACAATCGTTTTTGATAAACTGTAAATATGCTGAATGGTTTCATCTACAGAACGCGAATCATCTGTAATTTTGTAAACTAAATCGGCTTCCTTTAAACCTTCAGAAGCCCAATGATACCGAAAGCCCAGTCCATCAACTAATCGTGCTGCAACTGTTCCAGCCGTATAGGTTTCAGATGCTTCAGTAATTTCATAATAGGGTAATTTCTCTTGAGCGTTCATATTGCTATATATTATGGTAAAGAAACAAAACAGGATTTTTTTCATACTATTAATCTTTTAATTGTTCTGTATTGGAAATAGGTGCAATACCATATTTATC
>CBFHJN010000268.1:0-3837 GCA_965655805.1 Flavobacteriaceae bacterium | reverse complement strand
TAATAATAATTTTCAAGTCTACTGATAAACTTGCGCTTTCAATATACTTTTTGTTCAGTGCTATTTTCTGAGGTAAAATGTTTTTAATATAAAAATCTTCGGGATTTTCGGCGTTTTTTAATAATTCTGCTTCATCACGAAAAACAATTGAGGCATAGTCTGTAATACCTGGCTTTACGGATAAAATGAGCATATCTTCTGCCGAATAATAGTTAACATAATGCCGCACTTCTGGTCTTGGTCCAACAAAACTCATACTACCAAAAAAAACGTTAATTAATTGCGGGAGTTCATCAAGTTTATATTTTCGTAAAAAAAAACCTGTGTTTGTAACTCTTGGGTCTCTATCACCAACAGTTAAAAGGCCTTTCTTGTCTGAACCAATAAACATAGTTCTAAATTTAAATATCTTGAAATCCAAATTTTCTTTTCCAACGCGCAGTTGATTATAGAAAACAGGACCTTTGGATTCTAGCTTTAAAATTAGAGCTATTACTAGTAGTAAAGGTAGTAATATTATTAAACCTATTAAAGAAAAAACGATATCAAAAAGGCGTTTTAGCATAGACAGGATTCTACAGCGTTTTCAACAGTTTTTACAATATATTTTAGTTTATCCTGTGTCAATTGTGGGTAAATTGGTAGTGATATTTCGGATTTAAAATTTGCGTACGCCATTGGGTAATTAACTATGTCATAACCCATGTTTTTAAACAAGGTCAACAAAGGTAAAGGCTGAAAATGCACATTTACAGCAACACCCTCTTTTGAAATAGCGTCAATAATAATATCGCGCTGTTCTTCACTAATATCTTTAATTCGCAATGCATACAGATGACAGGAGGAAAGCTTGTCTTCATTTTTGTATGGCGGAATTATAGCCCAAGGTTTTGTTTTGAAAAATTCTTGATAATACGAGTATATGGCTTCACGTTCATCTAAAATATGCGAAAAATACTTTGGAAGCTGTGCCACGCCTATAGCAGCAAGAACATCAGGCATATTGATTTTCATTCCAGGATAAATAATATCGTATTTCCAACCACCAGCTTTGGATTTTGTAAACGCATCCTTAGTCTGGCCGTTTAATGAAAAACATCTTAAGTAGTCATATTCTTCTTGATTATTGAATGGTTCTGGAAGATTTAATGAAACAGCACCACCTTCAGCAGTTGTAACGTTCTTTACAGCATGAAAAGAAAACACCGTAATATCCGAAGTTAAGCCAACATATCTGTTTTTGTATTTGGCACCAATAGCATGCGCAGCATCGGCAATGGTTATAATTCTATTTAATTGCTGTTGCTTTTCAGAATTTGGTACAAAAAGTAATTTTTTATTTTCAACTAGTTGCTGAATTTCATCATAATCGCATGGCCATCCAGCAATATCAACTGGCATGATCGCTTTTGTTTTTTTTGTTACAGCTTTTTCAATGGCTGAAACCGAAATATTAAAGTCATCGTTCACATCAACCATAATAGGCGTTGCGCCAACGTGCATGACGGCTAAGGCTGTAGCCGAATACGTGTAAGCTGGAATGATAACTTCGTCTCCTGCGCCAATACCATACCATTTTAAAGCAAGCATTAATCCAGATGTTGCTGAATTAACGCATAAGGTATTTGGAACACCAATATGCTCGCAAACAAGGTCTTCTAGTTTTTTTACTTTAGGACCTGTTGTAATCCAACCGGACTCCAAAGCGTCTGTGACTTCGCTAATTACAGCTTGATTTATATATGGAGGTGAAAAAGGAATTTTCATGGTTTAGTGTTGATTAATAGCTTCTTCAAAGATAGTTATATATTGTTTAGAAATGTTTTCTAGGCTGAACGTTTCAACTCTTTTTAACCCGTTTTCAGCTAATTTATGGGCTAAATTTTTATCTGTTGCTAATTCTATGATGGCCTTTACCAAAGCCTTTGTGTTTTTTGAAGGTACCAAAAGCGCTTCTTGCTTATGTGTTGCAAATTCACGAACACCAGTAACATTTGTAGATATAATAGGTAAACCTACGGCTGCAGCTTCCAAAAGGACTCTTGCAAAACCTTCACGAAAAGTGGGTAATATTAAGGCATCTGCGTTTAATAGTAATTGATTTACATCTTGGCGTTCACCTAAAAATTCAACATCAGATTTGTGTTGTTTTAAAATTTTTGGGTTTAATAGTTTAGAATTTTCTTCTAAAGGACCAACTATAAGAAATTTAAAGTCATATCCTTTATCATGACAGATTTTTGCTGCTTCTAATAGGAAGGTAATCCCTTTTTCGTAAACTAAACGACCAACAAAAATAAAAGTGAAAGGTACGTTGTTCCGGTTAGCAAGTTTAGTGTATTCTTTTAATTCAATACCACTGCTGTATATTAATCCGAAGCCATCGTTTTCGATAAGATTGTTTTTTAAAAAAACATCTTTATCATCATCATTCTGAAATATGGTTTTGAAAACACGCTTTTTAGCCTTTATATGTAATTTTTTATAAACTTGACGCAACACTTTGTTTCGTAAGGATTGCGACATGAAAATGGTGCCTAGACCTGTTATAGTTCGGGTAATTGGTGTCTTGGTTTTGAGCAATGCTAAAGGAAGAAGAAATGCTGGTTTGGTGTCAAAGGTATGAATGATATCAAACTTGTTTTCGGTAAAAAACGACTGGTACCATTTGATGGTTTTATAGTCGGAAGCTAATGATAATTGCCTGTTCAGTGGATACTGATAATAGTTTATGTTGTCTGGAAAAGTCATAGTGCTCGTTCCAATTATGGTAACATGAAAACCTGCAACAATTAAATATTGCGACAGATGGATGCGTTTGTGCACATCTTCACCACCAACTAAACATATTTTTTTAGACATTAATTTTTCGTTCTATAATTTAAAAATAAACTTGTTACTCATTTTCTAATTCGGCTTATAACGTGAGAAATACCATTTTTGAAACGTATAAAATGTCCAAACTTTATAACTATTATCTTCCTTTCCTGATAAATGATTCAATACTAAAGGTTTTATATAGTCGACATTAAATAAGCCTTGTTTTTCTAATGATTTTTCATCAATATAACTTTCCAATTCCATTTTTAAACCAGCTCGTAACCAATCGCCAACTGGCACTGCAAAACCTTTTTTTGATTTGTCCAGAAATCCTTCAGGAAACTCATGTTTAAACGCTTCTTTTAAAATATGTTTCTTACTCCAGCCTTTTAACAAATAATTTTCAGGTAAACTATTTGAAAAATCCCAAAGGGTTTTATTTAAAAACGGTGCACGACATTCCAATGAATTCATCATGCTTGTTCTATCCACTTTTACTAACATATCACCTTCTAGACTAACTAAACGATCCACTTCACGATAGTCGTGTAAAGTTTTAGGTTTACTTACATGAGCTTTATAGTACCCAAAAGGATTGGTTAACATGTATTTAGAATTTAACAGTTGGTTTGAGTCATTCTCAAACCCTAATGAGATAATATTCCAATAGTTTTCACCTGTATAATCAATGGCTTGAATTAATTTTTTTAGTTTGAAACGTTTGCCACGATTATCATCTTTAGTTGATAATAGATTGGTTAACAGTGGTTTTGTACTATTATGAAGAAACTCGGGAACCAAATTGGTAAATCGGCTGTTTAAACGTCCCATATAATACTTATTATAACCTCCAAAAACCTCATCACCACCATCACCAGTTAAGGCTACTTTTACAAAATCGCTAGTTTTTTTCGATACTAAATAGGTGGGAAGTGCCGAAGAATCAGCGAAAGGCTCATCAAAATTCAATAAAATGGCATCAATATGCGGTTTTATGTCATTTTCTGAAATAATAAA
>CBFHJN010000267.1:0-3864 GCA_965655805.1 Flavobacteriaceae bacterium | reverse complement strand
AATAGGAAGAAATAAATAATAATAAGAGTAAAACTTTTTTCATTGCAATTGTTTTTAAAAAAAGGCTATGTTGTAAGTACACCATAGCCTTTTTATTGTTAATTACTAAAGCTAAATTGTAATTTAGTCTAAGCTAATTGTTAAGTTATTTGTATCAATAGTTATGGTGTAAGTGCCAGTTGTACCAATAAAAGCAAAGTTATTGTCATCATCCATTGCATTTATAAGTTCATTATCAATTGTATAACTAGCATCTGCATAATAAAGATAATTTCTACCTGAAGCCCAATCATCTAGGATGGTAAAAAATCTAAAGTTATTATCTACTCCACCATTATTTTGTAGAGCTACACTTCCAGACCATACACCATCAGACACACACACAAATTGCGATGGATTTCCCCAGTCCCAACCGGTATCAGCTAATCCAGCACCAACGCCATAAATAACATCAAACTCACATGTGCCATCACCTTGAGCTGGACCTAAAGTAATTGCTGGAGTATTTGTATCAATGGTTAAGAAATATACTCCTGAAGTTCCAACAAACTTAAAATTGTTATCATCATCCATTGCATTTTCAAAATTTGAATCAATAGCATATCCTGCATCCACATAATAAGGATAGTTTCTACCAGTTGCCCAGTCACCACTAACAGTAAAGAACCTGAAGTTAGCATCACCATCAGCAGAAAATTCAACATTTCCTGACCATACACCATCTTGAGTACAAGCTAATTCTACAGGAGTTGCCCAATCCCATCCAGCAGTTGGTAAACCAGCGCCAACAGCATAAAGTACATCTACTTCACATTCGCCAGTTTCAATAACTTCAGTTTGTTCTTGATATTCAACATTAAGGGCTTGCACAGTAGAATATGTTGGTAACGTATTATTGTCTCCAACACTTGCTAAGAGTCTGAAGTATAACATCCCTGTATTAGAAGCCTCAGTATTAGGATCATTATCTAATCCTGCTGCTTCTGCTAAATCAATCATTTGACCAACAGTAACAGGAATTTCGTTTCCTGAAGTGTTTCCTAGGTCATATAATTCATCACCAGAGGTGTAATCACTGAAGTCTGCTAAAGTAGCAGCTTGTAATCTGTAGGTTATATTTGTAGGCACACCGAAATCTGCATTATTCCAAGTAAAACGTTCTGCAAGATTTTCACTAACAGAAGGATTCAAAAGATAGTTATCTAAGAATGTCGTGGTAAAAGAAAATTCAGTAGCTTGGTTAGCTACGAAGTCTAAACTGTCATCTTCTTGACATGCTGTAAAAGATAATACAGCGATACATGTTAATACTATAAATTTTAATTTTTTCATTGTGATATTTTTTTATTAGAATCCTGGGTTTTGTTGTAAGTTAGGGTTAGCGTCTAGAGCTGATTGAGGAATAGGAAAAAGTTTATAAGTATTAGGAATTGATGTTCCACTCTGAACGTTTCCTTTCCAAGGCCATATATAGCTTCCTCCTGTAAATTTTCCAAAGCGAATTAAGTCGGTTCTTCTATGTCCTTCAAGATTTAATTCTCTTCCACGTTCGTCAATGATAAAGTCTAAATCTAATTCTGACATCATTATTGGGTCCGCATTTGATCGTGTTCTAACTAAATTCACATAACCTAAGGCATCATTCATATTTGTGTTTGTAGCACCTTGTAAAGCACATTCAGCATACATTAAATAAACATCTGCTAATCTGTATAGAGGAAAGTCTGTTCCAGAAAAAGCAGTTCCAGAAGTAGGTGTTTCATTTAAGTCATTATTTCTGAACTTAATTGAAGGATATCCATCTGTCCATGTTCTGTAATCTGTCATTTCATAGTTATGTCCATCTGTCCAGAACAAGCTAGCTCTGATATCGTTTGATGCAGCTAACTCTTCAGGACTTGATCCAAATAATCCATACCAAGCTTCTGTAGCTCTGTGACCTTGCCATCCTTCTGCAGCACCAAATTCTAGAATAGGAATGGTGTCTGGACTTAGGCTTCCGTTTACAATATAAGTAGTATTCCCAAAGCTCTGACTATTAACTGCATCAGCAATTAAAGGGTAAATAATTTCTGTAGAAATATCATTATCACCAGAGAAATTTTGAATAAAATTATCCTCTAATTGATAACCACCTTCATTTATTATTTTAATAATATATGTAGCAGCTTCGCTATATTTTGCTGTTCCAGTATACACTTCTGCGTTAATGTATAATTTTGCTAACAGCATATCAACAACAAAAGTATTTGCTCTTCCATAACCATTATCATTACCTATAGTAGGCTCTATAGCCAGCAACTCAGATTCAACAAAATCAAATAGTTCTTGTCTAGAGGCTTCAGGTAAAAAGTCTGGCGTACCAGAGTTTTCTTCTGTTACTAATACCCCTTTACCAAATGTATCAATAAGGTAATAGTAGGCAAGTGCTCTTAGAAATCTAACTTCACTTTGTATAGATTCTGGTATTTCTACACCAGCATTTGGTAACACAGTTAATAGGTTGTTACATTGCGGTATGGTATAATAAGCTCTGTTATATAAATACCTAAAGAACTTATTATTACTTGTCCATTCAGAAGTTGTTGTTAATTGGTCTAATCCATCATCTCCCCAACGGTTTTTCATACCATCTGCAGTAAAATCCTGTAAATTGATTATTCCTCTTAAAAAAGGAGATTCTCCTGGATCATCAGAAACATCTGAACTTCCTGGTCCGTTTGGTCCAGATAATGCAAATGAAGCATACAGTCTTGACAATAAGCCTTCAACTGCATTTGGGTCTTGATCTAAAAGTTGTTGTAGTGTTAATTCTACTTTTGGTTCTGTGTCTAGATCATTCACACATGACGTTATTGTTGTAAATAGCGCCAATCCTAAAAATGTTAATATTATTTTTCTCATAGTCATATTTTTTAAAAATCTAAGTTTACACCAAATGTGTAAGCTGTTGGTCTAGGATAAAAAGCACCATCAATACCTCCAAATTGTTCTGGGTCTTGTCCATCATAATTGCTAATTATAAATGGGTTATTGACCGATGCATAAAATCTCATATTTGTATTTTTAATAAAGTTATTTGGTAAGCTATATCCTAACACAATATTTTCACATCTCATAAATGCAGCATCTTTTAGGAAATAATCAGAAAATTGAATGTTTCCATTTGCATTTTCAAAAATTGGGTTAGCTGCTCCGTTATAAAAATTCAAAACGTTAGAAATACTAGTGTTATTGTTTGGTTCTGCACTTTCAGTAAATCCAAATCTCAATTCATTTAAATCATAAACTTTACCATCTAATTGACCTCTAAAACTTGCGGTAAAATCCCAGCTTTTATAATTGAAATTTACTCCGAAACCAAAATTCCAGTTAGGTCTTAATGAGGCATAGTATTTATCTTCTTCAGTAATTTGGTTGTCACCATTTAAATCTACAAAAGCATTTGGGATAGGATTACCATCTGCACCATAAACTTGTTTGAACACACCTGCCTGATATGGTTCTTTTCCAACTAAATTAAACAAAAGGTTAGATCCGGTTCCTAACAATTGACCGCCAATAGGGAGTCTGTTAATTCCTCCTAAATCGGTAACTTCAGTTTTTGCATAAGATAAATTACCATTAAAACTTAGTGCGATTTCATCTTTATTTATTGGATTTAAATTTAAGTTAAGTTCAAAACCATTGCTATCTGTACTACCAACATTTTTAATAAAGGTATCGGTAAGTGCTTGTCCAGGTGGTAAGGATACATCCGAAAGTAAATCTGTAGTTTCTCTTTTAAATACATCAAAACTACCTGTTAAAAATCTGTTTTTAAATAAATCGAAGTCAATTCCAGCATTTAGAGTAGTTGTTTTT
>CBFHJN010000266.1:0-3871 GCA_965655805.1 Flavobacteriaceae bacterium | reverse complement strand
TAACGATTGTTTTTAACGGCGAAAAATATGTGAGTGAAAATGGATTGAAGGATTTACTGACGGAAAATTCCAATCCTAACGATTTATTATATCCCATTATTCATTTAAGAGGTGATGATATTGAAGTTGCTTTAACCCACAGTAAAACCCAATATAGCGAAGAATACTATTCCTTTGTTAACGGACAGAATACTACCCAAGGTGGTACGCATTTAGCTGCTTTTCGTGAGGCTTTAGTAAAAACGTTTAGAGAATTTTATAATAAAAATTTTGATGCATCTGATGTTAGAAAGTCGGTAGTTACTGCTATTTCCATCAAAGTTATGGAGCCTGTTTTTGAGAGTCAAACAAAAACCAAGTTAGGATCCACAGATATGGGAGGTGATTTGCCAACCGTTAGAACCTATATTAATGATTTTGTAAAAACGCAACTCGATAATTTTCTTCATAAAAACCCAGAAACAGCTGATAAGATTCTACGTAAAATTCTGCAAGCAGAACGTGAACGAAAAGAATTGTCAGGCATCCGTAAGTTGGCAAAAGATCGCGCTAAAAAAGCGAGTCTTCACAATAAAAAGTTACGCGATTGTCGCGTGCATTTTGGTGATACGAAAAACGAGCGCAATCTAGAAACAACCTTATTTATCACAGAGGGAGATTCTGCTTCGGGTAGTATTACCAAATCACGTGATGTCAATACTCAAGCCGTGTTTAGCTTGAAAGGTAAGCCGCTTAATTGTTACGGATTAACCAAGAAAATTGTTTATGAGAATGAAGAATTTAATTTGTTGCAAGCTGCTTTAAACATTGAAGAATCGTTGGAGGATTTACGTTATAACAACGTAGTAATTGCTACAGATGCCGATGTAGATGGTATGCATATTCGCTTATTATTGATTACATTTTTCTTGCAGTTTTTTCCAGAATTAATTAAAGATGGTCATTTGTATATTTTGCAAACACCCTTATTTCGTGTGCGTAATAAGAAAAAAACCATTTATTGTTACACCGAAGAGGAACGTAAAAATGCTTTGGAAGAATTAAAACCAAAACCCGAAATTACCCGATTTAAAGGGCTTGGTGAAATTTCACCTGATGAATTCAAGCATTTTATTGGTGATGATATTCGTTTAGATCCTGTTATGTTGGATGATAATATGTCTATTGAGGATTTATTAAGTTTCTACATGGGGAAAAACACACCTGACCGACAAGAATTTATTATTGATAATCTGAAAGTTGAACTCGATATTGTAGAAGAAATTGCATGAGAACGAGTAACGAAAAGGTAAGAAATGTCATTATATCAATCTATTTTATTCTGATTGTGTTGGCTATTCTTTGGCTTACTATTTTTAGGGCTTTTAGCGCTATTGATAATAATCCAATCATCGCTTTTTTTATTATTGCCTTCGCTTTTTTAGCTATATTTCT
The DNA here is from genome assembly GCA_965655805.1 of Flavobacteriaceae bacterium. Lineage (GTDB taxonomy): Bacteria > Bacteroidota > Bacteroidia > Flavobacteriales > Flavobacteriaceae > Algorimicrobium. The sequence goes on along the minus strand of CBFHJN010000266.1, from coordinate 2,437 downwards.
AGCGGTTCATTTTATTTCCAAGTATTTTGAGTATGATAGTGATGGTTTAAAAGTAACCGTAACCAATAAAGGGTTATTACTTTCAGATTACTTGAATTATAGAGAACACACCATTGAATTTGAAAAACCCAGATTAAAAGGTTTTAAAATAAATAATTACATCTTTTATAAAGAGCTAGTGCTGTATATAGCTAGTAAAGATGGCCATCATGAAAAAAAAGAACGCTTTAATATTACGTTGGTAGCTAAAAAGAAACGTAAATACTTAAAACAGTCTTTAAGAAAAATGGTGAAACAAAATAGAAAAGAGCAGAGTTAATGAGCGACGACATCAACGATAACCTACCTGAACCAGAAGAAACCAACGAAACCATTACCAGAATTACGGGTATGTATAAGGATTGGTTTTTAGATTATGCATCTTACGTAATTCTTGAACGTGCTGTTCCTGCCATTGAGGATGGTTTTAAACCAGTTCAAAGACGCATTATGCAATCCATGAAAGATTTGGATGATGGTCGTTATAATAAAGTAGCTAATATTGTTGGTCACACCATGCAATATCATCCACATGGTGATGCTAGTATTGCAGATGCTATGGTGCAAATTGGTCAGAAAGATTTGTTAATTGACACCCAAGGAAATTGGGGGAATATTTTAACTGGTGATAGTGCAGCAGCTTCGCGTTATATTGAAGCGCGTATTTCTAAATTCGGTTTAGATGTTGTTTTTAATCCTAAAATCACAGAATGGCAAGCTAGTTATGATGGTCGCCGAAAAGAGCCTATCAATCTGCCAGTCATGTTTCCGCTATTGTTAGCACAAGGAGGCGAGGGGATTGCGGTTGGATTATCAACGAAAATTTTACCTCATAATTTTATAGAATTAATTGATGCGTCCATAAAACACTTAAGTGGCAAACGTTTTACCTTGTATCCAGATTTTCCAACAGCCGGAATAGCCGATTGTTCGGACTATAAAGATGGTGTTCGCGGTGGAAAAGTGCGCGTTCGTGCTAAAATTTCGCAATACGATAAAAACACCTTGGTCATTACGGAAATTCCTTTTGGAACCAACACATCGTCATTAATCGATTCTATTTTAAAAGCCAATGATAAAGGTAAAATTAAAATCAAGAAAATTGAAGATAATACAGCTGCCAATGTTGAAATTTTAGTGCATTTACCAGGAGGCATTTCTCCCGATAAAACTATTGATGCACTGTATGCCTTTACTAATTGCGAATCGTCCATCTCACCATTAGGTTGTGTTATTGAAGATAATAAACCGTTATTTGTAGGTGTTTCAGAAATGTTGCGTCGTTCAACAGAAAATACGGTTCAACTTTTAAAACGTGAACTCGAAATTCGTTTGGGTGAATTTGAAGAACAATGGCATTTTGCATCTTTGGAGCGTATTTTTATTGAAAATAGAATCTATCGCGATATTGAAGAAGAAGAAACTTGGGAAGGTGTTATTCAAGCTATCGATAAAGGACTACAACCACATATTAAACATTTAAAACGCGCCATTACAGAAGAAGATATTGTACGTTTAACAGAAATTAGAATTAAACGTATCTCTAAATTTGATATCGATAAAGCCCAACAAAAAATTGATGCATTAGAAGAGCAAATAGCGGAAGTGAAGCATCATTTGGCGAATTTAATCGCCTATGCCATTACCTATTTTGAGCGTCTTAAAAAAGAATATAGCGCTGGAAAAGAGCGTAAAACAGAAATACGTGCTTTTGATGATGTGGATGCCACGAAGGTGGTTATCAGAAACACCAAATTATACGTAAATAGAGCAGAAGGCTTCATTGGAACATCGCTTAAAAAAGATGAATACGTCTGTGACTGTAGTGATATTGATGACATTATCGTTTTTACTAATGATGGTAAAATGATGGTAACCAAGGTTGATGCTAAAACATTTATAGGGAAAGATATTATTCACGTAGCGGTCTTCAAGAAAAAAGACAAACGGACTATTTATAATATGATGTATCGCGACGGAAAAGGTGGTCCAACGTATGTTAAGCGTTTTGCCGTTACATCCATGACACGTGATAAGGAATATGATATGACCAATGGTTCCAAAAATTCCACGCTTTGGTATTTTTCTGCCAATCCTAATGGTGAAGCCGAAGTAGTAACTATTTATTTAAGACAAGTTGGAAGTATTAAGAAACTGAAATGGGATGTAGACTTTGCTGATATTATTATTAAAGGCCGCAGTTCTAAAGGCAATGTTGTAACCAAACATGCTGTGAAAAAAGTAGAACTCAAAGAAAAAGGTGTTTCCACGTTAAAGCCACGTAAAATTTGGTTTGATGATACTGTAAGGCGTCTAAATGTGGATGGACGTGGCGAATTGGTGGGTGAATTTAGAGGTGAAGATCGGATTTTAATTATCAGACAATCGGGTTTAATTA
>CBFHJN010000265.1:0-3880 GCA_965655805.1 Flavobacteriaceae bacterium | reverse complement strand
AGTGAAGTTTGGGTATTACACCCAGTCTGGCATTACCATCAAACCAGAGCAAAAGGTCATTGATGTAATCAAAGAATACGGCGAATATATTCCCCTAAAAAAAGGCAGCCAAATTAGTGCTGGACAATTGTTAGAGCGCTTTTTGTTCAGTAGAAAAAAGCAATATGACTTTGTAGAAAAATTAAGTGGTGGCGAACGCAAGCGACTCTATTTATGTACTGTTTTAATTCAGAATCCAAACTTTTTAATTCTGGATGAACCCACCAACGACTTGGATATTGTAACCTTAAACGTGCTAGAAAGTTTTCTTTTAGATTTCCCAGGATGCTTGATGGTGGTGTCTCACGACCGGTACTTTATGGATAAAATTGTCGATCACCTTTTGGTATTCCGTGGTGAAGGGGTTGTAGAAGATTTCCCTGGAAACTACTCCGATTTCAGGACCTACGAAGATAGCCAAGAGCCAGAAACGAAAGAGGACGATAAGAAAGAAAAGAAAGAATGGAAAAAAGACAGTAACACCAAACTTTCCTACAATGAGCAAAAAGAATATAAAAATATTGAAAGTAAAATAAGCAGTTTGGAGTATGATAAGAAAGAATTAGAAGCCAAATTCCTAAACCCAGATTTAACACCAGAACAAATTAATGCCCTGTCAGAGAAATTACAAAAAATCCTAGATGAAATAGACGAAAAAGAAATGCGCTGGTTTGAATTAAGCTCAAAGCTAGAAGAATAATGTCATTGCAAGGAGGTGGTCTGTTGTCATTCAGAGGGAAGTATGACCGAAGAATCTCATCAAAAAACGGATTTCATTGCGAGAAGCGACGAAGGAGCGAAGCGGCAAATGCAGAGCATTAATGAATACCAATAACGATGTCATTGCGAGGACGTAGGACGCGGCAATCTCATCAAATAAAAGAAATTTAATTTATAGCTTTGAAAACTGAACACCAAACACCAAACCGTGTACCAACAAAAAAAATACATACAATTCCTTTTAAAATCGACCAACCAACACGGTGTCCACTCTCCTTTTGTATATGATTTAATCACAAAATGTCTCTACGATAAAACTAAATACCCTGCTTACAAGGGTTTAAAATCATTCAGACAACAATTATTAAGGAGTTCAGAAAAAATCCAGATAACCGATTTAGGGTCAGGTTCCAAAAAAACAACTAGCAAACAAAGACGCGTTGCTGAAATAGCCAAAACATCAGGCACCACTTTTAAACGTGCCAAATTATGGTATCGCTTAACACACTATTTTCAACCCAAACATATTTTAGAATTAGGTACTTCATTAGGTATTGCAACCCACGCCATGCACGCAGGACATCCTAAAGCGCAAATCACAACCATTGAGGGCTGTCCAAATATTTCTGCTTTTACGCAATCTACACTACAAGCGCAAGGAAACATCCAGTTTCGTACAGGTGATATCAGTAATAAACTGAATACCCTAACAGAACAAAATTGGGATCTTGTTTTCTTTGATGGCAATCATACCAAAGCAGCCACTTTAGAATACTTCGAATCCTTATTACCAAAGGTTCATAACGACACCCTTTTTATTTTTGATGATATTTATTGGTCTGAAGGCATGACCCAAGCTTGGGAAACAATCAAACAACACAAACAAGTAACTGCAACCATTGATACCTTTTTCTGGGGATTTGTGTTTTTCAGAAAAGAACAAGGCAAAGAACATTTCACCATCCGGATTTAAAAAACGGTGTCATTACGAAAAGTGATGAAGGAGCGACGCGGCAAATGCAAAGTATTCACGAACACCTAATTTTAAATTAAAATGGTGTGAGTAATCTCTACATATGCGTATTTCATTGCGAGGAAGGCACGACGTTGTTTTTTAAGTTCGCTTCAATTTAGATAATATCAGTCACAACTTAACAACTTCCCGCCTCCACAACTTCTCAACTCCACGTCTTCCCAACTTCACGCATTCAAAAGAGAGAAAATAACCAACCCATAATTTTGTCCAATCCCGCAGAACCAGTAACTTTACGTATCAAAAAATGACTATGAAAATATATACCAAAACAGGGGACAAAGGCACTACCGCATTATTCGGAGGAACCCGAGTCCCAAAGCACCATATCCGCATTGATAGCTACGGAACGGTTGATGAGTTGAACTCGCATTTAGGCCTTATCCGTGATCAAGACATCGATACGCATTACAAAGAATTACTCATGCACATTCAAGATCGTTTATTCACTGTTGGAGCCATTCTAGCTACCGATCCTGAAAAAGCAGTTTTGAAAAATGGGAAAGAGCGTTTAAACATACCTAAAATTTCGGAAGCAAATATTGAACGCCTAGAACAAGAAATAGACCACATGAATAGTGCCTTACCTCCTATGACACATTTTGTGTTGCCTGGAGGTCATCAAACCGTGTCATTCTGTCACATAGCGCGTTGTGTATGCCGTCGTGCGGAACGTTTGGCTTCTGCCTTAAACGACTTTGACCCAATTGACCCATTGGCTATGACCTATTTAAATCGCCTATCTGACTATCTTTTTGTATTGGCACGAAAGTTGTCCTTTGACTTGGACGCGGATGAAGTGAAGTGGATTCCTGAAAAACAGTAAACATTTCCAAAATGCATCATGCCAACCCTTAAGTGGTTTAAAATAAATCATTTTAGGCACGTTCTTACAAATAACTTGTAATTAATTGATTTTTTTCTTGTGTATTTAAACTAAAAATTTATTTTTGCAAAAAATTAAAACACATTACAAATGTATTGGACATTAGAATTAGCATCTTATTTAAGTGATGCGCCTTGGCCAGCGACGAAAGACGAACTGATTGACTATTCAATTAGAACGGGAGCGCCATTAGAAGTTGTTGAAAATTTACAATCTATTGAGGATGAAGGCGACTCTTATGAGTCTATTCAAGAAATCTGGCCGGATTATCCAACAGACGAAGATTACCTCTGGAATGAGGATGAATATTAATACAATTAAAATTTAAAAAGTCTCGTTTAGAGGCTTTTTTTTATGTTGGTATACATAAATAATCAAACAAAAATGCTTTTTTTGTAAACCAAAAAAGCAAAACATATATTTAATATTAGTAGGTAATACTAATACAACCTAAAACACCGAACACATGAGTTTTTTAGATTCAGTCCTTAAGGTATTTGTTGGCGATAAGTCGAAACAAGACGTCAAAGCCATCATGCCTCTAGTTGAAAAAATTAAAACATTCGAAACTGCACTTGAGCAATTATCTCACAATGATTTACGCGCTAAAACTGTAGAATTCAAAAATAAAATAGCCGAAGCTAGAAAACCGCTTAATGCAGAAATTGAAGATCTGCTAAAACAAGCCAATGACACAGAGGATATTGATCAACGTGAAGATATTTATCTGGAAATTGATAAAATAAGAGACACCATTTATACCATTACGGAAGATGTATTGAATGACATCCTTCCAGAAGCCTTCGCAGTCGTTAAAGAAACTGCTAAACGCTTTGTGCATAATACAGCAATTTCAGTTACGGCAAACAGCTTTGATCGTGAAATTTCAGGAGAAAAAGAGTATGTAGCACTAGAAGATGACCAAGCTATTTGGGCAAATTCTTGGGATGCTGCAGGAAAACCAATTACTTGGGACATGATTCATTATGATGTACAACTAATTGGTGGTATTGCCATGCACCAAGGCAAAATTGCCGAGATGCATACAGGTGAAGGTAAAACTTTAGTGGCTACATTGCCAGTATATTTAAATGCCTTAGCAGGAAATGGCGTTCATTTAGTTACCGTTAATGATTACCTAGCCAAACGTGACAGCGCATGGATGGCACCTATATTTGAATTCCATGGTATGCGTGTGGATT
>CBFHJN010000264.1:0-3933 GCA_965655805.1 Flavobacteriaceae bacterium | reverse complement strand
TAGCATATCAAATATCAAGTACTTTATTGGCTATGTATTATCAAATGTCTAATGAAGCATGCAGAGAAGCTTTGCAAGAAGTTTATACAGAAGATTTTGATCTTGAAAAATGGTTAAAGACATGGAATGATTTAGATACTTCATTATATGATACAGTTTTAGAAGCACAACAAAATTGGTGTATTAATAATACTATAAATTTTACGCCAGCATTATTAATTAATGGAAGGCAATTTCCTAAAGAGTACGAAAGAAGTGATTTATTATATTTTATTGAAGAGCTTTTTGAGCGCTTTAATGAGGATACAGAAAAAACACAAACAATAGAAAAACAATATATTTAAATTGCAAAACCCGAATTAACGGGTTCTGCATTTTGAACAAAATTCTCTCGCGAGGAGTAGACACAAACTGTGAGTGTCTTAAAATGTTCACGGCAAATATAATTTTATAAATATTTACATTATGTTAAAAAACATTTTAAATTTAGAAGGAGTTAAGTCATTGAGTAAGTCACAACAAAAAACCATTGTTGGAGGCATTGGAGATGGTGGTGGTGGTGGTAATCCATATCAGGGAAATTACAGTCTTAAATGTAATAGCGGCATTTGGATTCCTAATTGTCCAGATCATAGTTCTACTACAGGTGATTTTGCTTGTGAAAATCAAAGTGGATATTCAGGTACCTGGATATGTGTTGGGACTGGATGCTAGTAAATTTATATTTATCCTATTTATTATTTCTTGGGTGTCAGAAATGACACCCATATTTACTTTTTTTATATTATAAAAATCTAACTAAATGAAATCAACATTTGTATTTTCTGTAATATTGTTATTATTTGTTAGTTGCAAACAAGAAACCGAAGGAGCCAACGAAATAAGTATAACTTCTGACTCCATTAGTACTCCTAAACAGGAAGTTAAACCAATTTATATATCTGTTCAGTCTGATGACTTAAATGCAATTGAATATTTAAACATTCTGGATTATGCCAATTTTAATGGTGGTAAACCACAAGGACAAAACATAAAAGAGGGTGACAACAGTGTAGAAGTTTTATTAGATTCCATGAAAAACCCAAAAATAATGGAACTGAAGCTATTCGGAAATAAATTTCACAATACGAGAGTATTTGTAACACCTGGAGACAGTATTAATTTGGTATTGAAAAATGATAGAATAATATTCGAGGGCTCAAACGCTAACCATTATAATTTCTATCTGGAACTGGATAGTTTAACTAATGAATTTAGCGCTATTGGTTTTAAAGATAGTTTCACAGATTATAAGAGTAAAACTAACGAACTATATCAAAAAAGAAATGAATTTTTTGAAGCTTATATAAAGTCGCATCCAGTTTCCAAGGAATTTATCAATCAGGTTAGAGCGGAAATAAAATTTGAATATATGTTTAATCTAGTTGCTCCAAGGAATATCGCTAGTAGTTCAGCAAATACCTATATTAATAATTCTGGAAGTCTAACTTCTATATTTGAAAATCAGAGCATAAATCTTGAAGATGGTTTTTTAGATTTGAAGAATTATTTTGATGATATAAAGATTGAAGATTTTAACAAGCCAGAATTAGTAAACAGCAATTTCTTTAAGCGCAGTCTGACATTACTAATCCGAAATTATTTTGAGCAACCAGAATATGTGGCGTATAATGAAGAAAATTTTGATGCTGAAATAGATTACATAAATCAAAATTTAGACGGTGAAATCGCAGAATTTGCTAAAGCCAAAGTTATTGTTGATTATTTTGAGAAAGGATTCGGGCAAGATAAAACCACACATGCACGTTTAAAAACTGAAATCGAGAATTACTTAAAGCAGAAATCAAATTTATCGTATATAGCTGCTGTTAAAGACGTACAAGAGGAGTTAAAGGTTTTTAATTTTAAAATCCCCAAAAAAATTCTTGAAGAAAAATTATTGACTGTTCAAGGCGATACTATTCGTTTTAAGGATTTAATTCAAAATAAGAAGTCAACAAAATTTATTGCATTTTGGATCAATAAACATAATTCTGATGATTATTGTGAACGCTGCGTTGACGATTTATTAAAAATTAAAAATCTTCAAGCGCAGATTAAGAAGGATAACACAGAATGGATTTTTATCTCTATCGCTAAAACGAATCAATGGCGTCAAGACTTGAAATTATTTAAGAATTATTTCGAGGGAATTTCAAATTATAAGACGTTGGGCAATACCATGGAATCTGAAATGCTGAAATATTTTAAAGTTAAGAATATAAATTTCAACAAAGAAAATTACATTCAACTTCCTCGATATCTAGTTTTAGATGAACACAATACTGTTTTATTTAATACTGTTCCTAAAGGATTTGATACTATTTCTTTTAAAAGCCTATTGGAAAAAGGCAAGATTGAATAAGTGTAAATTTGTTAAACTAAACTAACTGAAAATAGTGTTTCCAAATTATAAACAACGAGATCACAAAGACTGTGGCCCAACTTGTCTTAAAATAGTGGCTAAACACTATGGTAAAACTATTCCAATTCAACAGTTAAGGATTCATAGTGAAACAACACGAGAAGGAAGTAGTTTGCTTGGTTTAAGTGATGCGGCAGAAAAGATAGGTTTTAGAACTTTAGGTATAAAGGCAGATATTGTAAAGATTATTGAGGTTCCAATGCCATGTATTGTTCATTGGAATAAAAACCACTTCGCGGTTCTATATAATATAAAAAAGAAAATCTTTTATGTGTCCGATCCTGCTCATGGACTGATAACGTATACTAAAGATGAATTTTTAAAACACTGGATAGGTAATAATGCTAATGACACGACAGAAGAAGGTATTGCGCTGCTTTTAGAACCAACACCAAAGTTTTATGATAGTGATTTTGATAAAAACGAAGAAACTTTAGGCTTCTCTTTTCTATTCAAATATCTGCTTAAGTACAAACGCTTTTTATGGCAATTAATTATTGGTTTAATTGCTGCTAGTTTACTGCAGCTTATCTTTCCATTTTTAACCCAGAGTATTGTAGATGTTGGTATTAAAAACCAAGACATTCATTTTATTTATTTAATACTTTTTGCTCAATTAGCCTTATTTATTGGTAGAACAGCAATAGAAGTTATACGCAGTTGGATATTATTGCATTTAAGTACACGTATCAACATATCGTTAGTCTCCGACTTTTTCATTAAATTAATGAATTTGCCAATCGCTTTTTTTGATACCAGAATGACTGGTGATATTTTGCAACGTATTAATGATCATAAAAGAATAGAACGCATACTTACAACGTCATCATTAAGCGTGCTATTTTCTATGGTTAATTTACTGGTTTTTAGTTTTGTATTAGCCTATTATAACCTGCTACTTTTTGTTATATTTTTAATTGGCAGTTTTCTCTATTTTTTGTGGATCATTATTTTTTTAAAGAAACGTAAGGATTTAGATTATAAACGTTTTTCTGCGGTCAGTCAAGAGCAAAGTAAGGTTATTGAACTTATTAACGGTATGCAAGAAATAAAACTTCATAATGCCGAAAAGCAGAAACGTTGGGGTTGGGAATTTTTACAAGCACGACTTTTTAAAGTATCTATTGAGGGTTTGGCATTAGAGCAGTACCAAAGTGTTGGGTCTGGATTTATTAATGAAGTCAAAAATATCTTGATAACGGTATTATCTGCCAAATTAGTTATTGATGGCGAGATTACTTTAGGGATGATGCTGGCTATAAGTTATATTGTGGGTCAGCTAAACTCACCCATTGCCCAACTCATTAATTTTATACGTGAGGTTCAAGACGCCAAAATATCTTTAGATCGTTTATCTGAAATTCATGATAAGGATGATGAAGAACTATCAGGTATTGAAAAGATAACAGATATTTCTGTAACAGATAATTTGGAACTATCAAAAGTTTCTTTTCGTTATGTTGGTTCAG
>CBFHJN010000263.1:0-3970 GCA_965655805.1 Flavobacteriaceae bacterium | reverse complement strand
TGGAAGCCGCAAACCAAATGAAAAACGAAATTAATGCACAGTTTGCTTATAGTAATATCACAGCACCTTTTAGTGGTGTTATTACTAGTAAAAATATTGAATCTGGCGATATGGCTAATCCCGGAACACCTTTAATAAGTATAGAATCGCCTGGTAATTTTGAAGTCATGGCTATGGTACCAGAAACTGAAATTTCACAAATTAAAAAAGGTTCAGAGGTTTCGGTTTTGGTAAAGTCAATTAGTCAAACTTTAAAAGGAAAAGTGACTGAAGTTAGTACATCTGCCAAAAACACAGGTGGACAATATTTGGTAAAAATAGAACTGGATAAAACAGAGGCAAACATTCTATCAGGCATGTTTACAACAGTTCAATTTCCTGTGGAAAGGCAATCTAACGCGCAAATGGTTTTAATTCCTACTGAAGCTATTATTACAAACGGACAACTTTCTGGTGTTTACACCGTAAGTCAAACGAATACAGCCTTATTACGTTGGTTAAGATTAGGTAGAGCGTTTGGTAATCAAGTTGAAGTGTTGTCTGGTTTATCTTCAGATGAATCATACATCATTTCAGCAGAAGGAAAACTGTATAATGGAGCCAAAATATCTATCCAATAATTAAGAAACTATGAAAGAAGGAATCGCAGGCAAAATTGCCAAAGTCTTTATGCAATCTAAATTAACGGTGTTGTTAATGATTGTATTTATGGTCGTTGGTGTATATAGTTCATTTTTAATTCCACGTGAAGAGGAACCGCAAATTGATGTGCCAATGGCAGACATTTTTGTGGGTTATCCTGGCGCAAGTCCTACGGAAGTTGAGTCGCGAGTAATAAAACCTTTGGAGCAATTAATTTCCAATATTAAAGGTGTGGAATATGTGTATTCTACCTCTATGAAAGAACAAGGTATGGTTATCGTGCAATTTTATGTAGGCGAAGATATTGAGCGTTCTTTTGTGAAGTTATATAACGAAATTAATAAGCACATGGATCAAATGCCAGCAGGTGTTACGTTTCCATTGGTAAAAACACGTGCTATTGATGATGTGCCAATGTTAGGTTTAACGTTATGGAGTGAAAACTATGACGATTACCAACTTAACCAAATGGCACAAGAGCTAGAGGCCGAAATTAAAAAGGTGAACGACGTCGCCATTACTCATAAAATAGGTGGCAGAAACCGACAAATGCGTGTGGTATTAGATAAGAATAAGTTAGCATCTAGTGGCTTGGACTTCTTATCAGTATCTGAAATGATTAAGGCGAATAACAGTCAAATGAATTCAGGAAGTTTCGATAAAAACGATACCGAATTCTTAATCAATACAGGGAAATTTCTAGAAACAGTTACAGATGTTGAAAATTTGGTGGTTGGTGTACAACAAAACCAACCCATTTATTTAAAACAGGTTGCCAAAATAATTGATGGCCCAGAAGTACCTCAAAACTATGTGAGTTTAGGCTTTGGAAAAGGGAGCGAAAAGGCTTCGGAATTTAATTCAGAATATCCAGCTGTTACCATTTCCGTAGCTAAACGAAAAGGAGCTGATGCCATGAAAATTGCAGAAGTTATTATTGATAAAGTAGATCATTTACGTACCACGCTAATTCCTGACGATGTACATGTTGAAATTACCAGAAACTACGGCGAAACTGCATCGCATAAAGTATCAGAATTATTGTTGCACCTAATTGGATCTATTATAGCAGTGACTTTAGTGGTTATGCTAGCTATGGGTTGGCGTGGTGGATTGGTGGTGTTTTTATCCGTGCCAATCACCTTTGCCTTGACCTTGTTGGCCTACTATATGTTAGATTACACCCTAAACAGAATCACACTTTTTGCTTTGGTATTTGTAACCGGAATAGTTGTGGATGATTCCATTATTATTGCAGAAAATATGCATAGACATTTTAAAATGAAACGCTTACCCTTTAAACAAGCAGCTTTATATGCGATTAATGAGGTAGGAAACCCAACCATTTTGGCAACATTTACGGTAATTGCTTCGGTTTTACCAATGGCTTTTGTTTCTGGATTGATGGGACCTTATATGGCACCAATGCCAATAGGAGCGTCTATTGCCATGATATTATCGTTATTTGTAGCTTTAACCATTACACCGTATTTAGGTTTAATTTTCTTGAGAGAAAAAGACAAGAGAAGTAAAGTTGAAAGCGCAGAAAAACCTTTAGAAGAGACCTTAATTTACAGAATTTACAATAAACTGGAACGTCCTTTAATGGAAAGCAAAGGAAAGCGCTGGTTATTTCTATTAGGTACGTTTGCCGTTTTAATGGGAACAATGGCTTTGTTTTTTACCAATTCGGTTGCCGTAAAAATGTTGCCGTTTGATAATAAAAATGAATTTCAGGTAGTAATTGACATGCCAGAAGGCACAACGCTAGAACGTACTGGTGTTGTAGCACAAGAGATTTCACAGTATTTAGCAACACGACCAGAAGTGGTGAATTATCAAAACTATGTTGGAACCTCTGCTCCTATTACATTTAACGGATTAGTGCGTCATTACGATTTGCGTGGCGGAAGCAACATGGCCGATATTCAGGTGAATTTAATCGGTAAAGACGCGCGTTCTGCGCAAAGTCACGATATTGCTAAATTATTACGACCAGATATTCAGAAAATAGCTAAAAAGTATAATGCAAATGTGAAGTTGGTTGAAGTGCCACCAGGACCACCAGTATTGTCAACTATTGTTGCTGAAGTTTATGGACCAGATTACGATGAGCAAATAAAAGTCGCCAACAGTGTTCAAAATATTTTACAGAATACAGACGATGTGGTTGATATTGATTGGATGGTTGAAGATGACCAAACCGAATATCAATTTGAAATCAACAAAGAAAAAGCCATGTTGTATGGTGTTGCACCACAGCAAATTGCTTATACCATGAATATGGCTTTATCTAACAGAGCCATCACTAGTTTGTATGATGAAGATGCTGTAAACCAAGTTGGATTGGTGTTAGCTTTAGACGAAAAAGAAAAATCCACCTTAACAGATATTTCGCAATTAAAAGTCAAATCAAAACAAGGCAATTTGGTGCCTATAGCAGATTTAGTAACAATTAGCGAAACAACAGCAGCAAAAAGCATTTACAGAAAAAACCAGAAACGTGTGGTTTATGTATTGGCAGATATGGCTGGTGAGTTAGAAAGTCCTGCTTATGCAATTTTAGGGATGGAAGACAAGTTGAAAGAAATTCCCTTACCAAAAGGTTATGAACTTAACGAAATGTATTTAGGTCAGCCTGAATATGAAGATGATTATACCGTAAAATGGGATGGTGAATGGCAAATTACGTTGGAGGTATTTAGAGATTTGGGTATTGCATTTTTAGGTGCTATCATCTTAATATATATTTTAATTGTAGGATGGTTCCAGAACTTTAAAGCACCTATAGTTATGATGGTTGCCATTCCATTATCGCTAATTGGAATTATTCTAGGACATTGGATAATGGGTGCATTCTTTACAGCCACATCATTTATTGGTATGATAGCGCTAGCAGGAATTATGGTAAGAAATTCGGTATTACTGATTGACTTTATCAACTTACGAACAGCAGAAGGCATTCCGTTAAAACAAGCCGCTATTGAAGCAGGAGCCGTAAGAACCACACCAATTTTACTAACCGCAGGAACGGTAGTTATTGGAGCTTTCGTAATCCTATTCGACCCAATTTTTCAAGGGTTAGCCATTTCGTTAATGGGAGGAACTATTGTTTCAACTGTATTAACCTTATTGGTGGTGCCATTAGTGTATTATATGATAGAGAAGAAAAATTTTAAATAATATGTCTGGTCTAGCGTTGTCGAAACCTATAAAAGCAAACTATAATATAAAGTAGTTCTTGACTGCGGTGGAACGGACAACAATACACAAACAAGATGAAATTAGTTATAGTAACAGCAGTCGGAGAATTTCAAAAGGACATTTT
>CBFHJN010000262.1:0-3972 GCA_965655805.1 Flavobacteriaceae bacterium | reverse complement strand
TGCCGACGTTAATATTTTAGCCGGAAATACAGGAACTACAACCGATGAAAACGGTTTTTATAGTGTAAAAATTCCAGCAAATGAGGACGTAAGGGTTACGTTTACTCACATTACTTTCAAGTCCATTACAGCAACATTTAATTTAAAAAATGGTGAAGAAGTTGAGTTTCATCCAGTTATGGACGAATCTGTTGAACAAATGGCAACTGTAGTTATTTCTGGAAAAACCCGAAAAGATGTGCAAGGCATCATCACACTGCAACCCGAAACTATTAGAAATATTCCAGGCGCCAATTCAGGTGTTGAAAATTTGTTAAAAACCTTGCCAGGTGTGAGTAGCAATAATGAATTAAGCACACAATATTCGGTTCGTGGTGGGAATTTTGATGAAAATTTAGTGTACGTTAACGGTATTGAAGTCTATCGCCCATTTCTTATTCGCTCTGGACAACAGGAAGGTTTAAGTTTTGTAAATACAGATTTAGTTCAGAATGTCGATTTTTCAGCAGGCGGATTTCAAGCTAAATATGGCGATAAATTATCTTCTGTATTGGATATTACTTACCGTAAGCCTTATCAATTTGGCGTTACAGCCGATTTAAGTTTATTAGGCGCTAGCGTTTCTGTTGAAGGACGAAGTAAAGATTCTAAATTTACTGGAATTGTTGGCATGCGTTATCGCGACAACAGTTTGTTGGTAAATGCCAAAGAAACCGAAACTAATTACGACCCAAAATTTGCCGATGTGCAAACCTATTTAACCTATCAATTTACCGATAAATTTCAATTGAGTTTTTTAGGAAATGCCTCCATCAATAAATATAATTACGAACCAGAAACACGCCAAACCAATTTCGGAACGCTTCAAAATCCATTAGCCTTACTCGTATTTTACGAAGGTCAAGAGCGTGATTCTTACGAAACCTATTTTGGTGCTTTAAAAGGAACCTACGATGTTAATGATGATTTAACGTTGAACCTTATTGCTTCGACTTATCATACAGTTGAAGAAGAGCATTTTGATATTTTAGCACAATACCGTTTAGGTGAAGTGAACACGAATATTGGTGATGAAAATTTAGGCGAAGTGGAGTTTAGCGAAGGTATTGGTGGCCAGTTAAATCACGGACGAAACGATTTAGACGCTTTAATTACCACTTTAGAACACCAAGGAAGCTACAAAAAAGACGATAATGATTTTGAATGGTCTGTAAAATATACCAATGAAGATATTCGCGATCGTTTAGTAGAATGGGAAGTCATTGATTCCGCTGGATTTTCTATCAATCCGCCAAGTTCCGATGCTTTTAACGACCAACCCTACACACCTTATGAAGGGCCTTTAGAGCCGTTTCAAAATGTGCGTGCTAAAAACAAAACACAAATTGACAGACTGCAAGCGTATTTACAATGGAGCAGACGAATGGATATAGGCGATAACGAAGCCTGGTTAAATGTTGGTGCACGTGTTCATAATTGGACGGTAAGTGGTGAAGGCATTGCCAGTAACAATCAAACGGTTATTAGTCCACGTGCACAATTTGCCATAAAACCCAATTGGAAAAAAGACATGTTGTTCCGTATTGGAACAGGTTTATATTACCAACCGCCTTTTTACAGAGAATTACGAGATTCTTCTGGAACAGTTAGACCAGATGTCAAAGCCCAAAAGTCATTTCATATAGTTGTTGGTAATGATTTTAGTTTCAAAATGTGGAACAGGCCATTTAAATTAACCACAGAAGCCTATTACAAGAAATTAACGGATGTAAATCCATATACCTTGGAAAATGTGCGCATTCGTTATAGAGCAAACAATAATGCCGAAGCTTTTGCCTATGGTTTAGATATGCGATTGAATGGTGAATTTGTTCCAGGAACCGAATCTTGGTTTAGTTTTGGATATCTTAAAACTGAAGAAAACATTGATGATCGTGGTTATATTGCTAGACCAACCGATCAACGTTTAAAATTCGCTGCACTTTTTCAAGATTATGTACCGAGTTTGCCAAAAATGAAAATGTATTTAAACTTGGTTTATAATACAGGACTTCCTGGTGGCTCACCAAGCTATGCCGATCCGTATGACTACCAAAACCGACTACCAGACTACAAACGTGCTGATGTCGGTTTCCAATATGTAATTGTAGATGATAAAGATGACTACCAAAGTGGTTGGCGTAAACCGTTTAAATATCTATCTATTGGTATCGAAATTTTCAATGTGTTCGATGTTCAGAACTCCATAACCAACACTTGGGTTCGTGATGTGTATAGCAAGCGTCAATATGCCATTCCGAATTATTTAACGCCTCGTGTGTTTAATGTGCGGACTTCTATGAGGTTTTAATAAAAACAGAAAATATATTCTTTTTGTAAATTAAAAATTTAACAAAGTTTTGAATCAACCAATCTGACTTTAAGCTACTTTTGTCTTGTGAAAACAAAATTGCAATTTCATATAGCCATTTCCTTACTACTAGTTTATGCATTAAACTTCGGGTGGTCTATTCATGATGTTTTTGCAGATTCGTTTTCGGAAAATGCATTTAAAGAACAGACGACTAATAAACAATCCAACGATGATTCGTCTAGTTATTACGCCTATCAAGATCTTGAAATATTAGGCCATAATCCTATTGATTCTGAAGTTTCTAATGTTTTCACAGAGCGCTTTGCACTATATAATACAATTCTTTCTTTAGATGCTTCACAAACAGCTCGAGAGAATCAATATTTTAAAGCAGGACAGTATATTATACCGAGTTACAATACGCAAACCTGTATCTTCCCGTTCCACGATTTTATTTAAAATCCTTTTTTTAGTTTTTGTTTCGCTGAATTTTCAGCCACTATTTCATGCTTTTAATTAAGCACATTTTAAACATTCTAAAAAAATAAAAATCATGGATTTAAATACCATTATCATCGGAATAATCATTTCATCAGTCATTATTGTACCTATTATTTTCATTCAAATGACTCAAAACATTCAGAAGAAAAAAGCAAAAAATACATTTATTGCGGATGCCAAATCAAAAAACATTCATGTTTCCGAAATGGATTTCTGGGGAACCTATTATGCCGTAGCTTTAGATGCTTCGGAAAATAAATTGGTCTATTCTAAAAAAACAGATGAAGAAACCGTTTGGATTACAGCCGATTTAAGCCAAGTAACCGATTGTTACATTCATAAAACAGATAGAACCATAAAAAACAAAACAACGAATAAAATTGAAACTGATAGAATTGATTTGGTATTACGTACAAAAAGCCAGAAAGACTATGTTTTAGAGTTTTACAATGTAGACGTAAATGTGGAAATGACCAAAGAAAAAGACTTGCTGGCAAAATGGCAAGAACTTATTAAGAAGCAATTAGTTTCAACCAAAATTGCCGCTTAATACTATTAAGATTTTTAGAGTTAGTGTTAATGTTCAAGGTTCAAATTTTAGGTTTTAAAACCTGATTTTTGGACCTTGATAATTATACGAATTAGCCGATTAAGCCATAACAAAATCTTTCAAAACGGAAATCACATAATCAATTTCGTCTTTAGTATTGTAAATACTAAATGAAAAACGGATGGATGGTTTTTTTAAATCTTCGTCGCTTAAAATCTCCGTCAACACATGTGAGCCTTTACTGCTACCACTTTGACAAGCGCTTCCTTTGGAGCAAGCTATTCCTTTTAAATCCAGTTGAAATAACAAAATCAGCGCTTTTTCTGGCGGAATAGGTAAACAAACACTGATAAGTGTGTAGGTACTTTTTTCTAAATCGCCAGACAAACCATTAAAACGTACTTTAGGAAACGCCTTTTTTAATTCTGAAATAAAATACTGCTTTAAATCTGAAACATAGGCTTTATCAGATTCCAAATTGGCATAAGCCATGGTAAACGCTTTTTCTAGTCCAACGATATTATGAACCGCTTCCGTTCCTGCACGAATGCCTCGCTCCTGCTCGCCT
>CBFHJN010000261.1:0-3973 GCA_965655805.1 Flavobacteriaceae bacterium | reverse complement strand
GCTTTTTTCATTAAACAAAACCAATGATTATCAGTTAATTATATTTTTTTTAGTATATTTATGATTCTCTTAAATAATGCCAATAGCGCAACCCATAAATTCAAGACTCTTGAATTTGGATAATTATTATTAATTTTAAAAGCGCTATTTATGAAAACAATTACCTGTCTGGCATGTTTTGCCTTATCCTTATTTGTGGCAAATGCCCAAGAAAAATTTGGAAATGAAGATTTTATTCAAGATGTAACAAGTACAGAATCAAAAATTCAAAATCCTATTGCCAATTTAACACGGATTCCGCTAGAATACCATCTATCAATATCAGGAGAGAACACCAATGTTTTAAATATTCAACCTATTCTACCAGTTGAAATTTCTTCGAAATGGCTTCTCATTAACACCGCCAAGATTCCAATTTTAAATTTACCCACAACAACAGGTTATGAAAATGGATTGGGTAACATTTTATTCACATCTGTTTTAACACGAGCCGAACCTAGCAGCTTTTCTTGGGGAGTTGGTCCTGCATTCATGTTTCCAGCCGTAAATGACAGACTGGGATTTAATAAATTTTCTATAGGCCCTTCTATAGTTATAATGAAGCAAACCAATGGATATACATTTGGGTTAGCGGCAGAAAATTATTTTTCAGTAGCAGGTTCCAGCCAGAACAAAGACGTCAACTTTTTAAACACACAGGTAATTTTTGCAAAAAACCTTAAAATGGGTTGGTATGCCTTTTCAAACCCTAATATAACTGCCAACTGGAATGCAAAAAGCGATAATCAATGGAGCATTCCACTAGGCGCTGGTGTCGGAAAACTAATCACATACAATAGATACCTTCCCATAAACCTAAAAGCTGGAATTTATAGATACGTGACACATCCTACAAATGCTGATTGGTTAATTCAAGTGCAAGCTGCGTTTATTATTAAATAGAATTATGCCTCATATTTTAAATAATGCTACAAATATAAAGACATTAACTACCAATAAACCCAACAAAATGTGACAGTTATGCATTAAAAAAAAGGAATGCACAACTATATTCCAGAAAAAAGTTTTAATTTTAAGTCAATTAATTCTAATCAAAATCATAAACTATGAACAAACTATTATCCAAAACGTTGATACTAATGCTGCTGACGCCATTATTTTCGATGTCTCAAAACACAAAAAAACCAAATATTCTCGTTATTTGGGGAGATGATATTGGAACTTGGAACATCAGTCACAATAACCGTGGCATGATGGGTTATAAAACTCCAAATATTGACAAAATTGCTAAAACAGGCATTGGATTTACAGACTATTACGCACAACAAAGTTGTACTGCTGGTCGTGCTGCCTTTATTGGTGGCTCTGTACCAGTTCGTTCTGGTATGACTAAAGTAGGTATGCCTGGAGCCATGGAAGGCTGGCAAAAAACAGATGTTACCATGGCAACTGTGTTAAAGTCACAAGGTTATAATACTGGACAATTTGGCAAAAATCACCAAGGAGATCGAGATGAGCACTTACCTACCATGCATGGATTTGATGAATTTTTTGGAAACCTCTATCATTTAAATGCTGAAGAAGAACCTGAAAATTTTGATTATCCCGGAGACATGATTTTAAAAGACGGAAAAACGTTTAAAGAAAAATTTGGTCCTCGTGGTGTTATCCACTCATGGGCAGATGGTAAAGGTGGTCAACGTATTGAAGATACAGGACCGCTTAATAAAAAACGTATGGAGAATATAGATTATGAATCTGTTGCGGCCGCAAAAGAGTTTATAAAAAAACAGCATGAGGCAGGAAAACCATTTTTTACCTGGTGGAATGCCACACGTATGCACTTTAGAACACACGTTAAAGATGAGATGCGTAATCCTGGAAATGATGAATATACTGATGGTATGATTGAGCATGACATGCATGTGGGTCAATTATTAGATTACTTAGAAGAGCTTGGCATAGCTGATAATACAATCGTCATGTACTCCACTGATAATGGTCCGCATTATAATACGTGGCCAGATGCAGGGACAACGCCATTTCACGGAGAGAAAAACTCTAACTGGGAAGGTGCTTACCGTGTCCCGGCATTTATAAAGTGGCCAGGACATTTTCCCGAAGATATTACGTTAAATGGCATTGTAGCCCATGAAGATTGGTTACCAACGTTTGCTGCTATTGCAGGAAATCCAAATATAAAAGATCAATTAAAAAAAGGAACATCCCTTAATGGTCGATCCTATAAAAATCACATTGATGGTTACAACCAACTAGATTACTTAACCGGAAAAGTAGACGAGTCACCTAGAGAAGGATTTATTTATGTTAATGATGGTGGCTCAATAGCTGCTTTACGTTATGGTGATTGGAAAGCCACCTTTTTAGAAAATAGAGCAAGGCAATTACAAATTTGGTTAGAACCTTTTGTAGAGTTGCGTGCGCCACTATTAGGTAACTTACGTCGTGACCCATTTGAAAAAGCATATCAAGGTTCGAATACTTATTATGACTGGTATTTAGATAGAGCCTATATTTTAATTGCTATTCAAAGCTATGCTTTTAATTTCCTTTCTACTTTTGAAGAATTCCCTCCTAGTCAAACGGCAGGAGACTGGAGTTTAGGAAAGGTTCAAAAACAGATAGAAAACATGGCCACAAAAAGTAATTAAAAAACGTTTAAATTACAAAAAAGGCAAGCTTAAATCGCTTGCTTTTTTTTACATTTAGAAATTTGATATCGCATTTATGAAATAAAAAAATATTCAAATCGGAAATTAGACAACCTCTAAAAAGTATTTTTTCTTTAAAAAAACTCAATTTTTGCAGGGTTTTAAAAAATCTAGCGAACTAAAGAAATTATATATTTAAAGTGATTTTAATATCACACATATATTTTAATTTTAAAAGGCTTCACTAAATTATTTATCACAATTAACGAAGTTAAAATACTAAATTCCTATTTAAAACATAATAGTATTATATATTGTGACGCAAGAGTTTTAGACGATTAATAGCAAGGATAAAATACTGAAAGGCAATATCTTAAAATTAAAATCTAAAGTTTTTTTGCTACAAAAACAAAAATGGCAATTAAATTATTTTGCATTAAAATATCGTAAAAAGTTTAAAATTATTATTAAATTGTCAGGATAAAAGACTAACTAATAAACACTAACAAATGAAGAAGCAAAATATCCTTTGCAAGTTAAGTACTCTTTTGTGCTTAATATTTTTGATTGCTTGCAACACAAAACATGAGTCAAGTCCTGTTAATCTGGAAAAAACCGATAATGGTTTTAAAGGAAAAATTGCACTAGACATTCGTGATTCAGAGTCAGATTGGTCTGCTTACACACCTAAATCGGCACCAGAAGGTGCACCAAACATTTTATTCGTTTTATACGATGATACAGGTCTAGGTGCGTGGTCTCCATATGGTGGCCGTATAAATATGCCAACCATGGATAGATTAGCCGCAAATGGATTAACATATACGCAATGGCATACTACAGCCTTATGTTCGCCAACACGTTCTACTATATTAACTGGTAGAAATCACCATTTAAACGGTATGGCTTCCATTACAGAAACAGCGGATGGTTTCCCTGGTTCTAATGGTCGTGTTCCAGATGATTGTGCACCGTTTGCTCAAATATTGAGAGACAATGGTTGGAGTACGTTCTGGATTGGTAAAAACCACAACGTTCCTGAACAAGATGTGGCACCTGGTGGAAGTCGGAGCGAGTGGCCAACACAAATTGGTTTCGATCGTTTTTATGGATTTTTAGGTGGAGAAACAAACAATTGGTATCCAGATTTAGTAATGGATAATCACTTTATTGAAGCACCTGCCACTCCAGAAGAAGGCTATCACTTATCTAAAGATTTAGCAGATCAAGCCATTTCTATGTTACGTGACAAAAATGCCACCAACCCCTCCAAACCATTCTATATGTGGTTTAATCCAGGT
>CBFHJN010000260.1:0-4001 GCA_965655805.1 Flavobacteriaceae bacterium | reverse complement strand
TGCAGATAATACCGATCACACGGCTTTAAAAAATTACTTTAATCGAAAAGCAGCAGAACGATATGATTTTGGACACCAATTAAAATCTGAAATTAGAAATTTTGATGAAGAAGTAGATAAAGGTGGCAGCGCAACCGGAACGGCTCATAGAGCTTGGATGGATATTAAAGCACTTTTTTCATCAGACAATGAAGAATCTATGTTGGAAGAAGCCATTCGTGGTGAAAAAGCATCGGTTGAAGAATATGATGATGTTTTAAAAGAAACTAGCTTGCCAACATCTACCAGAGATTTGGTATTGAAACAAAAAAACACCATTAGCCAAGAACTTAATACGATTAAAGGTTTGGAAGATTTGAAATAATACTTTAAACCAGAATTGGTAAAAAAGGAACCGCCTACATGGTTCCTTTTTTTTGTTTTGTTTAAAAAATTTAATAGATCTGATCTGAAAAAAGGGGAAAAATAAATGCTATTTGAGTTAAAGGATATTTCGATAGAGCTACTTCAAAACATTTTGTATAGGTATCTTTATATTATAGAAAGCTGATAGACAGCGTTCTAATTAACCATTAAAAACACACATTATGTTACGTTGGACAATCATTTTTATAGTATTAGCCATTATTGCTGGAATTTTAGGTTTTGGTGGAATAGCCGCTGGAGCCGCTGGAATAGCTAAAGTATTATTCTTTATATTTATTGTACTTTTTATTATTTCACTAATTCGAGGAAGAAAAGCATAACCAAACAAATCACTAATCTTTTAACTAAATTATTATGAGAAAATTATTATACGTATTTTTAGTAGCATTTAGCATGTCACTAGTTTTACCAAGTTGTAGAGAGCAAAAAAACGATAGCGTTGAAGATGTTGCCGATGATGTAGGAGATGCTGCAGAAGATGCAGCCGATGAGGTTGAAGATGCAGCTGAAGATATAACAGACGACAATTAATAACGTCTTAAACAAGATTTTTAGTTAGTTATAACAGGTGTTTGCTTTTTTTAAGTCAGACACCTGTTTTTGTTCATCCAATAATAGAAGAATTATGAATCAAGAAAGAAATGAATTAGATTATATTCAGAAATATCAAGCACGTGGTTATACCAGTAGTTTTAAATGTCAGAATAAAAACTTGCAGGAATTATCAAGTAAAACAGCGTATGCACCAAACCAAATATTTATAAAACGTACCCATCGATTTGAAGGATTAAGTAACCCTTCCGATATGTCAATCTTGTACGTAATTGAAACTGAAGATGGAAAAAAAGGCCTTGTTACGGCCAATTACGGCTCCGATAGTGATACCGATTTAGATGAATTTTTTAAGCGTATTCCAGCTGAAAATGATCAATCAAAAGATGCTATCTAACCCTTTAAAGGCTCACGACCATCTTTAGATTCGTCTTCCATATCAAAATATTTTGAAATTTCAGACGGTGTTTCTATTAAATGAAAATTTTTACCATCCACTAAAATAGGACAACGTAAACTAGCTGGATGATTTTGAAGGACTTTAATCCAGTCATCTTCAGATAATGATGCCTTTTCAGTTTTGTAATTGTTTCTAAATTCAGGATGTTCTTGGTTTACTAAACCAGAAATGGTGGTTTGCAACTCCGTTGCAATCTCTGCCCACTGTGTTCCTGTTACTTTTGTTTTGGAAATATCAATTGCTAATAGACCACGACTTGTAGTATTCGCAAACGCATAGGTTTGTTGCCCTAATGAATTTTCTGAATTATAAAATAATATCACTTTTTCGTTGTCGGTTGCAAGGGTACCCATAATGTTGTTTTGATTCATAGATGTAAAGCTATTAAAAGATAGTGATTAAAGATAACTAAAAAAAAATAATTTTTAACACAAAAACCGTATCCAATAACAGTTGGAACAGGATTATTGGTTAAATAAATAAATTTATATACCATATTAGTAAAACTAATATACCTATAATAACTTTTAATAAGTTTCCTGTAAGGTTTCTATCAAAAATTCTACTTTTGTACTAACAAATTTACAATCATATTATGTCTGATACTATAGAGAAAATAAAATGCTTAATAATAGGTTCTGGACCTGCTGGTTATACAGCGGCTATTTATGCTGCCAGAGCAAACATGAAACCTGTTTTATATCAAGGAACACAACCAGGTGGTCAATTAACAACCACTAATGAGGTTGAAAATTTTCCAGGTTATCCTGATGGAATTACAGGTCCAGCTATGATGATTGAGTTACAAAAACAAGCCGAACGCTTTGAAACCGACGTTCGTGATGGTTGGGTAACAAAGGTTGATTTTTCTGGTGATGTTCATAAAGTTTGGATTAACGAAACCAAAGAAATTCACTGTGAAACGGTAATTATTTCAACAGGTGCATCGGCTAAATATTTAGGATTAGATTCTGAACAAAAATACTTGAAATTAGGTGGAGGTGTTTCGGCATGTGCTGTTTGTGATGGGTTTTTCTATAAAAATCAAGAAGTAGTAATTGTTGGAGCAGGAGATAGTGCTTGCGAAGAAGCACACTACTTATCTAAATTGTGTAAAAAAGTAACCATGTTAGTTAGACGTGATGAGTTTAGAGCATCTAAAATTATGGCTGCTCGTGTTAAGAAAACAGAAAACATTGAAATTCTTTTTAATACAGAAACCGATGAGGTTTTAGGTGATGGGCAAGTAGTTACAGGTGTTCGTGTTTTCAACAATCAAACTAAAGAAAAACACGAAATTCCAGCAACTGGATTTTTTGTGGCTATTGGTCACAAACCCAATACAGATATTTTTAAAGGCTTTTTAGATTTAGATGAAACCGGTTACATTATTAATGTGCCTGGAACGTCTAAAACCAATATTGAAGGCGTTTTTGTATCTGGTGATGCTGCTGATCATGTTTACAGACAGGCTGTAACAGCTGCAGGAACAGGCTGTATGGCTGCTTTAGATGCCGAGCGTTGGTTAGCGGCTCAAGATGCAGATTTTGAAGTAAGCACATCTACTTATAACTAGAGTTATTTAGAATATTATATAAAAAAACCGAAGCAGATGCTTCGGTTTTTTTGTGATTTGTTTCTTTCAAAATAGAAACAAATAAAGTGTTATTATAAGAGTAATGATGATTTTTGAGAATGTGGTCATGGTTGATTGTTTTTTGATTGATGAATTATTTTAATTATTATCGGTTGTTATTTCTATACCGTTTTTGTCAATATTAACTTTAACCTCCTCGCTATTGGCTTTTATACCATTTTCATTGAGTTCTAAATTAGAATCGCTGGATTTTATTTGAATACCATTTTCGTTTATTTTTACGCTAGAATCTTCATCGTTAATATCAATGTTAACGTTGAAATCGTCTTCTGGGCAATCTTCGCATATTACACCATCATTAACTATTTTTAAGTAGTGCTCTTCCATGCCATTGTCTAAAATATCATTATAATAGCTGGAGTTTCTATGAAAGTTATAGGTGTTGTCATCAGCAAATAAGGTGCTGCCTTCAGGTAAATAGAGTATGATTTCTACTTCTTGATCGCTAAATTTATTATCAACATCTGTGGTTAAATACGGATCTAATAATAACGTGTTCCCTTCTATTTGATAGCCATAATTAATACTTTCTGCTCGTCTTTTTGCTAAAAGAAAATCACTGCCATCGGCTTGCTTTTCAATAGTCATATAGGCTAAAGAATCTCTTGTCGATTTTACAATAAGCCGAATATCCGTTGAATAAATTATTTTGTTTTCATTTTCGTCATAGGCTAATCGCGTCGAATTACCATTCCTATTAAAGTTTTTATTGTACATCATATTTTCAGCCATTTTCACAATCAAGGTATCATTTGCAGTAATATTTAGTGTTTCTTTTTGTGAAACACTAGCGTCATATGCGTGTTGCGTAGCTTGTTTAATTCCAATAACCGATAGACTGATAATGGTTACTAACCAAACACCTAATAGAGAGAATTTAGCAATATTGCCAATGGATTTTAAATT
>CBFHJN010000259.1:0-4006 GCA_965655805.1 Flavobacteriaceae bacterium | reverse complement strand
ATATTTAGATTTGACTTGAATTTTTTGTTTTAAATCAGTTCTATTCATTTAAAGTTAATTTATTTTCTGAATATCAATAGAAATAGCTTTTCCTCTCCATCCATTTCCGTTTACATTTTTATAATGAAAACTTATTACATCATTAATTGAAAATGACCCAACATACTTTATTACCATCGTAGCTGGATTC
The DNA here is from genome assembly GCA_965655805.1 of Flavobacteriaceae bacterium. GTDB lineage: Bacteria > Bacteroidota > Bacteroidia > Flavobacteriales > Flavobacteriaceae > Algorimicrobium. The sequence goes on along the minus strand of CBFHJN010000259.1, from coordinate 3,816 downwards.
CCGCTAGATTTATCATCTGAACTTGATACAGAAGCTGCGATTGTAGAACTGTTTTTTGCTAATTGTAAAATATTGTTGGATCCTGTTGCAAAATTATTAGCAGATAACGTAATGAAAACCTCATACACACCTGAAGTATTGATGTGAAATTCATTTGTTGTAGCTGTTATATCAGACCCTCCATTATTATAGGTTACAGGCACACTACTAATAGATAATTTACTCCCTAATGAAGTAGCATCAGTCGTTGTTGAACTAGCGCCCATTAATCCTGATGTGAAACTAAAATCTACCAATTCATTTGCAAAACCATGCATTGAAATTCTACTAGGTGCAGAATTTGAACCTGAAGAAACAGTTGTCCAACTTGCGTTACCAGAACCATCAGTACTTAAAACCTGTCCTGAAGTCCCATCAGTATTAGGATAAGTTACTGCTCCAGTTGTTAATTTACCACTTGTAGAAACAGATGTAACATTAGCATCACCCAATTGAATTTTATTACTAGCATCCACTTCTGCTCCATACCCTATTGCAGTAGCATTTGTTAAGCCATCAACAGTTACGTCAGATTCTGCTCCGATTAAAGATAATTTATCTCCTGTAATATTAGTACTTGCAGAATTTGCACCTAAAGCAAGATTGTAAAACCCTGTTGTGTTTGCGTACAAAGAACCTAATCCTAAACTTGTGTTGTTATAACCTGATGTATTTAAACGAGATGCTTGTAATCCAACTGCAGTGTTTCCAGAACCATCAATATTACTATTTAAACTGTATCCCCCTAAAGCTGTATTATTTCCTCCATTTGTATTTGAATACAAAGCATCACTACCAATTGCAGTATTAAAATAACCTGAAGTCAAAGATCTAAAAACACTCGTTCCATATCCAGTATTACTATAAGCATTACTTAGAACTCCTGTCGTGATATTACCTAACAACATACTACCTGAGAAATCAGTTCCTCCAATTTTAACATCAGATAATTCATCCAATGAAGAAGCACCAATATCTGTTCCCCAACTTACCGTTCCACTTCCATCCGTTTTTAAAACTTGATCAGCTAAACCATCAGTTGCTGGTAACGTATAAGCCACACTTTGTGTAGCTATTGTTCCTAAACCTAAGTTTGTTCTAGATGTAGCAGTATTTGATAAGTTACTTAGAGTTAAATCTGCTTTTGTAGCATCACCTGCAATACGATCAGCTACTTCTGTTGCTAAATTAGTTGTCAATGTAGTTTCAGCTGCTAATGCTCTAGTTTCTTCGGCTGTAATTGCTGTTGAGTTCACACCTTCTGCTGCTGTTGCACGTGTAATCTCTGCTGCTAAACCTGAAGTATTAGTTGAGATATTTGTTACGTTCGTAGCAATGTTAGCTGTATTTGTTGAAATATTAGTAGCGTTCGCGTTATCTCCTGCTATTCTATTTGTAATTTCCGTAGCTAAGTCAGTAGTTAATGTACTTTCTGCAGCTGTTGCTCTTGTTTGTTCAGCTGTAATAGCTGTTGCATTTACTCCTTCCGCTGTTGTTGCTCTATTTACTTCTGATGCTAAACCTGAAGTATTCGTAGAGATATCTGAAATATTCGTATTAATCAATCCTCTCAATGCCGTACTATCTGTTAATTGCTTATTTGTTAACATTGTAATATCTGTTACGGTGGTCGCAATCGCTATTGCGTTCGTATTATCTCCAGCTATTCTATCTGCTATTTCTGTATCTAATCTAGTACCTATTGCAGTACTATCCGCATTAATTTTAGCATAAACAGCATCAAAATCAGATGTAAAATTTGAAGGAATCCAGTTAGTACCATCCCAACGCAATACATCATTCGTAGTTAAATTTGTAACATCAACATCTAATAATTCATTCATTGGAAACCTTGGTGCAGCTAATGCAGTATCAGCTACAAATGCATAAGGAATTGCTTGTAATTTCACAGCTCCCATAGAAAGCAAACCATTACCGAAATCTGCTCTTACGTTTGTAAAGTAATCAGCACTTGACCAATCAATATCATTAAAGCTATTTAATGACCCTATTCCTGTCGAAAGCCCTTTACCAATAACAACATTGAACAAACCAAATTTATTGGTTGTTAATTGGTGAGACTCTTGCCATAGAGTAGCTCCTGTTGTAGAACCTTTACGGATACTAATTTCTACCACAATACTTTTGTTAGCCAAAGCTAATCCACTGTTGTCTCTCGCTACCGCTTGGTATTGAAAGCCAAGATCTTTAATGTCTTGTGCTATTAAACTTCCAGAGAATGCTAACATTCCTAAAGCCATTACGAATCGTAAGATTTGATTTTTCATATTTGTTGTGTTTACTTTTTTCATTTTTAATTTTACCCTGAGCCTAGTTTACCTTGAGTTTGTCGAAAGGAAGGGCTATAATCTTTTTATTTCATTCACAATTTGCCAATCTGCAAATTGTAATTTGTAATTTGTAATTTGTAATCTGAAATCAGCAATCCCTTTATTTAGAAGTAGTCTTCGTTATTTTGAAATTAGAAATTACATTATTCTCTTTTCCTATAATTCTTGCAATGTAAGCTCCTGTTGGTAGATATTGTAAGTCCAAACGAATCACTTGATTCTCTTCATAGTTTTGTTCCAATGAAATTTCTTTTCCCGTTAAATCGTAAAAAAGAACATCATAATCTTGTGCATTAACTTCTCCATTTGAAGCAGAAATCTTAATGTTCAAATAATCCTGTGTTGGATTTGGATAAGCCTGTACATCAAATGTGATATCTTCGATTTCAATTACTCCAACCACTGCTTCAAAACTATTTTGTTGAAAGCCTTGCGTTAGGGTTTGGTTGAAGTTATCTACTGTTTCTACCATCGTTTCTCCCATACTGTAAGATAATGATTGTCCTTTAGAGGTTTCTCCATATCCACCACCAATTCCGTATAACTGAATGAAAACGGTATCTGTTTCTTGCCCGAATGAGAAAAGAAAACTGAATATTGTGAATGCTAATAATAAACTGTTTTTCATGTTTTATAATTTTTAACGGTTTAAACGTTTACCGTATCTCGCTTCGTTGGTGCGTATAGCTATACGCACCTTCATACGTGCCTACGGTAACTTTTTTACCCATGCTCTTGGGTATTTTGTTCTAAATTCTTTTAATGCTTTTAAACTTTCTTTTCTATCTTCAAATTTGAAAACTGCGATCATATACCATTTTGATTTTCCTGGTTTAATGATAAATGTTTCCTTTTCTTTTTCATTCCATTCTATCAAATCTTTCTCCAAAGCTTCACGATCTACTGAAGATTGTACAATTAAATAATATCCAGCTTCTTGATCAATTGTCACTCCTACCTCATCAACAGATTTTGTATGATTTGCATTTGAATTCTTCCCTCCAATTGATTCATTAATTGGAGTGGTTGCTTCTTCCTTAGCAGCTTCTAAAAGTTGTTTTTCTAATGCTGCTTTTTTCAGATCATCTCTTAATTTTTTGATGTCTTCATTCAACTCATCGTTATTTTGTTTTACCGAATCCATTTGAATCAAAGCATCCATTTTCATTTTTAAAGAATCGTTTAAAGCAGTTAATGCTTGGCTCAAACTATCACGTTCGAAAGCTTCTCTTTCACGCTTTAATTTTTCTTCTCTTCCATTCTTCAACGTAAATTTATATCCAATTCCTAATTCAAATCCACCTTGTGATGCATTACCTAATGTACCCAAAGCTATTTCTTGTCCGTAATAAACAGTAAGGTTCTTTTTCAAGTCTACTTTTAAAACTATTGGTACAATACCCGTAGAACGGTAACCTGTACTAAT
>CBFHJN010000258.1:0-4014 GCA_965655805.1 Flavobacteriaceae bacterium | reverse complement strand
TGGATTATTTGCCAAAAGGAAAAGAGTTTAAAGAAGTTCGAAATATAATTTATGACGAAAAAAACATCTTCCTTAATTCGGGTAAACGTAAGTCAGATAATAATGGGATTAGAAAGTCTGATGGAAGAATGACTTTTCAGCCAGTAATGAATGAGATTTTAGATATTATTGTGAAGTGGGTGGGAGATTCGCAAAATCCATTTGTCATTTATAGAGAATTTTATGAATTGAATGAAAAGAATATGATAAAAGCGCTTTAAGTGTTTCAAAAGCGATGTTAAAATTGAGCAAAAATTAACTTTATACGATTCGGTTTTCAAATTACACCCAACTCATTATATAATTACTTTTATCCCGTATTACTCTTATCCCTTAAATAAATCAGGTTATGGTATCTTTTAAAAGTGCCTGTTATATGGTTTATTTTACTGTTGATAAAATAGAATATATGTATTAATAAACATTGTGGTTATCCGTAATGTGCTAATAAATTGTGTCTTTTTATGGCCTCGTCATTCCATTTTAGGTTGTTTTGATCATTTTATTTATTTGGGTTGTGTTATTGAACATTATGTTAAGGAAGTATAAACCGTTTTCTAGAGTGGAGATATCTATTAATTCTGTGGTGGTTGCTGTTTTTACTTGTTGGCCCATTGTGTTGTGAATGTGTAATGATAACTCTTGGTTTTTGTATTTCCTTTTATGTAAATATAGTTTGATGTATAGGTTGGGTATATGGTTAATTGTTCGAATTTTTTTTCTGGAATTGATAAGGTTCCCCAGGTGTCTTCTGCTTCTTGTCCGTTCCAAATTAGGGTTGCTAGGTATGGGTTATCAATGTAGGGGTTTCTGTTGCCTTGATTTTGATAAATGATTTCGTTTCTATCTCTTTCAAATTGTGATACTGGGTCTTCGGCATTACATTTTAAAAACACATCTGGCATATCTTGGAAAGGGGCGTGGTCGGTTGTTCCGAAGCCTATGTTTAAGGCTTCGCATTGATTTGGGTATCTTGTATACATATACATGATAATGCGCGCTACATCGCCTTTATGCTCGTCGCCGGGATAGAAGTTTCCTAATTGGGTTATGTGGAATACCATTTTTTGCTATTTGTATTTTATAACAGCCTAAAAATAGGAATTTATATGGATTTGGTATTGAGGTTTCCCGTAATGCATAGATATTTTTGGTTTTTGTTTAATAATGTTGACTTCCATGTTGAAAACTATAAGGGAGGTTTTTGTAGGAGTTAACTTTAATGGGGTAATTTTGAATAGGTGTAGATGTCTTGGGTTAAAAGATTATTTTGAATTAGAAATTTATGGTAAAAGCAGTGAATAGAATTGTATTGATTGGAAATGGATTTGATAAAGCACATGGACTTCCAACCGGGTATTGTGATTTTATGAATTATTTAGTTAATCGTGTTGCTCGTTATGAGAAGATTGATAATTCCAGATTAAAAAAAGTCATTAAAGGCCGAGAATACAGGGATTCTGGAGGTTTTATTGGTATGATACACAAGAATGGAAATGATGATGAATGGCTTGGCGTTAAACCTATTAAAGATACTAATAAATTTAAATTGGCAGTAAACCCTAATAAAAATTCTATCTTTTTTGGTTCTTTAATTCGAGATAATGACCGTTTGGGATATTGGTCTGATTTGGAGGCGCATTATTTTAAGTTGCTTTATGAGTATAAAAATTCTCCAAAAGATATAACCTTAATAAATTCAGAATTTGACCACCTTAAAGAACTTATTGGTGAATATTTAAAAACAGAAGTTGAAGATAAAACTGGTATTGTAGATGGTTATGACATTCCTAATTCCCATTCAGTGTATGATTTGCTTAAACATGAAACTAAAGGTTTCCATTTTGAGAAAACGTATTTTGTTACTTTTAATTATACTTCAAAAATTTTAATTGCCTATTTAAAGCGTTTAAAAGAGGAGACAATGGATGAGAACCTTTCTATATTGCCTATTCATATTCATGGCGATTTAAATGATTTTGAAAACCCGATTATCTTTGGTTATGGTGATGAAAATTCTAAAGGTTATCACGAGTTAGAATTACTTTTGGAAAATAACTTATTAAAGAATTTTAAAACCTTCCAGTATCTTCGGACTAATAAATATAAAGAGGTTCTAGGACTTCTAGAAGAATCAGATAACATATACGTCCAATTAATTGGACACTCTAGCGGATTATGTGATAAGGCCTTGTTAAGAACCATATTTCAACATGATAATGTGAAGCATATTGAAGCCACCTATTACAAAAATGAATCGAAATATTTTGAGAATCTATATAATATCTCTCGGGTATTTGATGATAATACGCTTATGCGGGAAAAGTTAATTTCTTTGGATGATACATTTAAAGTTGAAGGATAATTTTTTTGTCGTTTAAATTGGGAAATTGAATAAGTTGAAGTTTGGTGTATTTATGAAATCAAACAAAAAAAATTCATCACATTTCTTTAATTCAGCTTTACTTTTAAGTCCGTCGTTAATAAAAAGATTCCTAGGTATTTTGAATATATTTTAATTAGTCGCCTTTCTTATGTTTATGAGGTTTTAAGGATGGTGTATTTTTAGGAGTTTGCTTATTATCTCGTTGACGTCTGTCTGGTTTTCCCGTAGAATCTGCAATTCTTTTTGGTCCTGGTTTAATTCCCATAGTTTTTAATTTTTGTAGATATTAATTTATAAACTACAAGTTCGTTAATTTTTGTGATATTTATATTTAAACTTTTTAACATATTAATTGATAGATGTTAATAAATTAATATGGTTGTTTTAGGATCACAATATATAAAAGAATTTCTATCACGTTGGACAACTTTTATATCTGTACTAATATAATTGTTATTGGTTATAATGGAAGAGGTATTGATAGATTTGTTTTTTTATAAACTAATTCTATAAGGTGTCTGTGCAGCAATCCTTTATTTACCAGGTCGTGTATTCTCTAATCTACTGTTGCACGTTTCATGTCTTTATCAAACTGCCTGTAAAAAGTAATGATGTCGCTAACCTTTACATAACCAATATTTGAAAATGTCTTTTTAAGCTCTTCGATATGTCGTGTATTTGTTATGATTTTATATGTGTTTTTATACATGTAAAAAAAGCAAAGATTCGGCAACATTTAATTATACTGCCGAATCTTTGTTGTCTCTTGTTTTATTGATTCTTCAATTGATTACTATTTGATCTTGATCTTGAACTTGTATTTGTTGCTGTTATGGTGCTATTGTGCACTATTTTCTCTTCCTTAAATTATTAAAAAGGGTAGTGGGATGGTATGTGTATTAGTTATTAATTTAGTTAAGGGTGTTTTTATGATGTTGCCTGCTTGATTGAATTAATTAGAGTTGCTATCCTTATTGTACCGTTTCAGCATATAAACCAATGCAATAGTCATTAATACTATTGTTCCTGAAACGATAAAAGGATAATAAAAACCACCTGCAAGTAGCCAGGTTCCGAGAACGGGTCCTAAAATTTGCCCCATACTATTTGTAGAACTTTGTATGGATATATTTCTGCCTGTATTTTCTTTAGATGTTAATGAGACTGCTGATAATAAGTTTGGCGTGACCATAGCAGCGCCTGCTGCGAATACACTTATTAATACATAGACTAAAAATTCATTTTTGAAAAAAGGAAATGCTATTAGGGATAAACCAGATATTAGTAAACCTAAGACTATTTGTTTTTTTGAGGCTAAAATTTTCTCACCATAATTTGCAAAAATGGGCTGTAAAACAGCCATGACAGAACCGCATAGCATAAAGCCAATAGCGACTTGATTGCTGTTAAATTCCAATTCATCTTTCCCGTAAATTGAAAACACGGTTTAAAATAACGTCACAACAAATTGTAGCACAAACGACAAGGTTAATAGCATAATAAAATAGTTGCTAAATGTGAAGCGCAAGGACATTTTTTGTGTAACAGTCTTATGAACTCGAACTGTGTTCTTTAGCCATTTCATTATA
>CBFHJN010000257.1:0-4016 GCA_965655805.1 Flavobacteriaceae bacterium | reverse complement strand
AATTACCGCTCCTGTATTATTATCAAAATCATAAAGATAAGCAGCGTTATTGCCTGTATGTGCTATTGCTAATTTATCACCTTGTGGACTTACTTTTAAATAACCTCTTCCATCTGTAATTGGATTTATGACAGCTGGTGAAGTTATAGAACTTGTATTTACTCCAGTTCCAGTTATACTATAACTATGAAAGGTATTATATTGCTGGCTAACACCATTAATACTGCTATAAGCAATAACCCAAATGGATGAACAATCTGCACTTCTTACCGCAGTTAATTTTTCAGCTGCATTATTAAGTAGCTGAAACCCATTGTCAATTACAGCACCTTGACCGTTGTTTTCAGACATGTCCACTGTGTAGAATGTTAAAGGGCTAGTATTAGAATTATTATATTCTTTGGTGGAAAAAATGTAATAGATGTCAGGGTCATCAGGATTGGGTACAATTATTGACGATTGAGTTGCTGAAACATTTCCTGTTAAATTGTTACCATTTTGCATGACATCATCTAGTCCATCTCCATTATTATCAAACGGAATCCAAACGGTTAACCCATTAGCAAATGGGCTTGAAGCACCTACATAAAAAAGAAGATTACCATTGCTATCAGAAATAGAAGCACAACCTTCTACAGTATTCATTTGTAAATCATTTCCAGATATGTTTACCGGAGCTCCTGTTGAGAAATTAATTCCAGCATTTTGTCCAAATATCCAATTAGCAGCTTGCTGTTGACTATAGGCACCAACAAAACAGAGTAAAAACGTGTAAAAGAGTAATTTTTTCATTTGAATAGCAATATGATCCAAATATATTACAAATCTCGCTTCTTTAATAATGTTAAGGATAAAAATACAAATATGGCAGTCCAACCTAAAACGATAGCTATTTCATACCAATGTACCGCATAATCATAGGCTAAATCTGATTTTTCAGGAAATTTAGTCATCATAATTCGCTGGATTGGTTGGTCTATTAATTTGTACATAGACTCCAAAGGCATAAAGTTTTTAACTTTGAAAGCCGTTTCCGTATTTCCAAAAATTTCATAAGACCCCCAAAATATCAACCATTCAACAATATATAAAACGAATAGAAAGGCTAGAGCAAATGCTGAGCGCTTTAACAACATGGCGAAAAATAAACAGAGTGAAAAGAAACCAACAAGCTTTACGAAATAAGCGAGAAGAAATTCCGTTTCTCTAAAAATAATACTGGCTTCCGTATAGCTAGAATAGTACATACCGATAGCAAATGAAGCTACCGAAATTAAAACCGTTGCGAATAGTGAGAAAAATACAATGGTGTAAAATTTAGAAAGAATAAACTCTTTTTTACTCAAGCCATCAATCAAATTCTGTTTGATGGTTTTATTACTGTATTCATTTCCAATCATGCTGACCACCACAATAGCAAAGAAAAATTTAAAATAGGAAGCAAAAAAGGTGGTAATATGCCAAATTAATGGGAAATTAAAAATGCCCAATTCGCCTAATTCCAATGTAAAAAATCCGAAGAAATTTATTTTTATAGAGGATAATACTAAAACCGTAAACGGTAAAATAAAAGATATAAAAATGAGAATTTTATTGGTTCTGCTTAAAAGCAGTTTTTGCAATTCTAAATTGACTAGTCGTAACATGATGTGGCTGAATTTGGTTGGTTAGTTGTCTGTTAATTGTAAGAATTGTTCTTCAAGACTTTCTTTACGTTTTACTAAATGCGTTAAAACAATGCCGTTTTCAAATAACAGTTTGTTGACACTATTGGCATCCATGGGTTCGTCTAGAAAGGCGGTAATTAAATCGTCTTCAACTTTTATTTTTCCAAACATTTTCTTGGCTTCGAGAAAATCAACTAATTTATTGGTGTCTTCTGCTTTCAATTCTAAAAAACCATGGCTGGAAATCATTTCGTCCACACGACCAGAATATAGTTTTTCGCCTTTTCGCAAAATAACCACATGCGAACATACTTTTTCTACTTCATCTAACAGGTGTGAAGCTAATAAAATGGTGGTGCCTTGGCTGGCAATAAGTTTTATTAAAGTTCTAATTTGATGAATACCTTGTGGATCTAAACCATTGGTTGGTTCATCTAAAATCAAAATTTCAGGATCATTAAGTAAGGCTGAAGCAATGGCTAAACGCTGTTTCATACCTAAAGAAAAGGTTTGAAATTTACTGTCTTTTCTATCTAAAAGATTAACGAGTTCTAACTTTTCATCAATTTTACTAAAATCAACATTTTTAATTTTACACACGAGCTTCAAATTTTGATACGCTGTCATGTATGGATAAAAGTTTGGGCGTTCAATAATGGCACCTACTTTTTTTAGGGCATCATGGGTGGAGGTATTGCCATCAAACCAACTAAAGCTACCTGATGTTTTATTTACAACATTTAAAACAATGCCTAGAGTTGTGGATTTCCCACTACCATTAGGTCCAAGAATGCCGTAAACATTGCCTTTGTTTATGGTGAATGATAAATCTTTAACAGCTGTAAGAAAGCCGAATTTTTTGGTCAGATTATGTATTGTTAGAATGGTATCCAAAATAGTTGTGGTTTTGGTTAGTGGTTTCAAATAGGACGAACAAACTGTTGGTTTGTTACAAGCTAAAATAAAAAAAGCATTCGGTTAGGAATGCTTTTTAAAGAAAATTGTTTGCTATCTGTTTGGAAGACTGGCGCTTTAGTTCCAGTTTTCGTCAAAATCTAAATTATCATAATCATCTATATCTAAATCATCATCAAACTCATTGTAGTCGTCAAAACTTTCGGCTTCAAAGTGTTTTTCAGGCGCTTCATCAGGTACTTGACCATGCACAAACATGAGGTTTGGGTAATCGGTACCTTCGCTTTCATCAACTATTTCAGCAAGTTCTACATAAAATGTCCACATGCTTAAAAAATCGTAAATATAAATAAGCTTATTTTGGGCTTCATGAACGGTATCTTTTAAAACTATTTTACTCATCAGTTTTACAGGGTTTAAACCATCACTCATGTCAAACAATGAAATTTCTTCACCTTGATTCCATTCGTCATCCGATAAATAAAATGATGCCATTTCCGATCCATCAAACCCAAAGGATTGTGTAATGGTATTGTGAAGATCTTCCATGGTATCGGTTTCACGAATTTCAATATCGCGAAAAACGTCTTTATCCGTATCGTTATCTAGTACTATTCTGAATCTATATATCATAAAATTAGTTATGCTACAAAGGTAATTCTTTTATACTTATTTACTAAATCGGTGGAGCGTAAATGTTATAGCTGAAAGTAGAAAAAATGCACCCACTTGATGCGCTACACCTAACCATAATGGAACGGCATAAATAATGGTGAGCACACCTAGTAAAAATTGAAAACCAACTATAATAAGTAGCGCGTTAATGCCCTTTTGTTGTAAATTAGTGGGTGTCATTTCACGTGCTTTAAACCATAAAATGAATATAAAACCGACTACTAAATAGGCTAATGTTCTATGAATAAATTGAATGCCACTTGGGTTCTCAATTAGGTTTTTATAAAATGGTTCCAGAATATAAACGGTTTCGTGCATAAATTTACCTTCATTCATAAAGGGCCAATGGTTGTGCAGTAAACCAGCTTTTAATCCAGCTACAAAGCCACCATAAATAATTTGAATGATTAGAATAAAGTATGTGGCAATAATCCAATTTCTAAACGGTTTGTCAATAGGTTTTCTGTTAGGGTAAATTAAATCTAAAGCCACCCAAAGCGTGGCTGCAAAGGTTAAAAATGCGGTTGTTAAGTGGGCTGCTAATCTAAAATGGCTTACATCTGGCATATCAACTAAACCACTTTTAACCATGTACCAACCTAAAAAACCTTGAAATGCGCCCAAACTTAACAGGACTAAACATTTTTTAATGGTTTTTTTGGTGAGTTGTTTCCGAATTAGAAAATATAAAAAGGGAATAATAAATACCAGTCCAATAACACGACCGATTACACGATGAAACCATTCCCAGAAATAGAT
>CBFHJN010000256.1:0-4030 GCA_965655805.1 Flavobacteriaceae bacterium | reverse complement strand
ATTTGGTTGTTATACTCATTGTTTTTGATTCCGTAGGAGTCAACGTAACCGCTATTTTTGCCGCTTCTGCAGCATTGTTAATTGGTATTGGTTTAGCGCTTCAAACACTTTTTCAGGATATTCTTTCAGGTGTTTTTATTCTCGTTGATCAAAGTTTACATGTTGGCGATATTATTGAAATTGAAAATAAAGTTGGTCGCGTAGATGAAATTAGATTACGAACAACACGCGCTGTTACAATTGACAACAGAGTGCTAGTTATACCTAATCATTTATACTTAACAAATATTTTACATAATTGGACGCAAAACGGCATTTCCACGCGTGAAAATATAACCGTAGGTGTTGCATATGGAAGTGATACGCAGTTAGTCAAAAAATTATTGTTGGAAGCTGTAAATTCTCATAAAGATGTTTTAAACCCAGAAGCTACAGTTGTATTATTTACAGATTTTGGAGATAGCTCCTTAAATTTCAAAGTTGTTTTTACTGTTAGCGATAGCTTTAAAGCTGTCTTTCCAAAAAGTGACATCCGATTTGAGATTGATAAAGTCTTTAGAGAAAATAATGTATCTATTCCGTTTCCTCAAAGAGATATTCATATTATAGAAAACCCTAAAAAATCAGAAGTATCTTAAAAATCAGAATGTTAAAAACGAAATCTAAATATCAAATTACAACCTATATAACAGGAATTTTGTTAATGGTGTGTCAGTTTTTGAATGCACAAATGACAGACCTAGCACGTCTTGAATATTCCTTCATTCCACAAAGCAGGTCAGAAGACCAATACACGCGTTTAAGAGCTTTATTTAATTATCCAATAGCCTTAAAGAATAAACAATATATAGTGGTAGGTGCTGAATATAATCGGGTTATTCTCAATATTGAGGAAGACTATCCTTTTGAAACCTCAGCATTGAATACCATACATGTCATTGACCTTAATGTTGGTTATACCTTTAAAACCAGTGAAAATTGGCGTTGGGGCATTAAGTTTAACCCAAGAATTGCATCCACACTCGAAACAAATATCACTAAAGACGATATTTTTTATAATGGTGGTATATTTGCTATTCATGACAGAAGTGATGATACCAGTTTAAAACATCCATATAGGCTTATTTTAGGTATAACTTACAATGCTACAACTGGTGTGCCATTTCCATTGCCTTTTATTAGCTACACGCGCGAAATAAATGAACATTGGAGCTATAATGCAGGTGTACCAAAATCGAGTATTAAATACAATTTTAACCCCAAAAATGTTGTTTTAGCCTTTGCAGGATTGGATGGATACTTTGCAAATTTACAGCAAGGAATTCAAGTTAATGGAAAAAAAGCTGATAACATTTCACTTTCTGTTGCGGTTGGAGGTTTGGGTTACCAGTATTTTCTTACTAAACATTTAATAGCTTACACCTATGCTGGTTATACCTTCAGACTCAATAATCGGTTAAGAGACACCAATAGAGATGAAGTGTTTTCATTAAATGAGATAAACGCTTTTTATTTAAGAACCGGAATAAAATTTAAACGATAATTATGCCAAAAATATTAGTAATAGAAGACGAAGCAGCCATCAGGCGAGTACTGGTTAAAATTCTTTCAGAAGAAAATGATACGTATCAAGTGGAAGAAGCGGAAGATGGTTTAGCAGGTATTGAAAAAATTAAAAATGAAGATTTTGACCTTGTTTTCTGCGATATTAAAATGCCAAAAATGGATGGTGTTGAAGTATTAGAAGCTGCTAAAAAGATAAAACCAGAAATTCCATTTGTCATGATTTCAGGTCATGGCGATTTGGATACAGCTGTAAATACTATGCGTTTAGGTGCTTTTGATTATATTTCAAAGCCACCCGATTTGAACCGCTTGTTAAACACCGTCCGCATTGCATTGGATACCAAAGTTTTGGTAGTAGAAAATAAAATGCTCAAAAAGAAAGTCGGCAAAAACCACGAAATGATAGGCGAAAGTGCCGCAATTTCTCATATTAAAGATATGATTGAAAAAGTAGCACAAACAGATGCTCGCGTTTTAATTACAGGACCTAACGGAACTGGAAAGGAATTGGTTGCGCATTGGTTACACCAAAAAAGTGAACGTTCCAAGGGCAATCTGGTTGAAGTAAATTGTGCAGCAATTCCTTCTGAATTAATAGAAAGTGAATTATTCGGTCATGTTAAAGGTGCGTTTACAAGTGCTGTAAAAGATCGCGCTGGGAAGTTTGAAACCGCCAATGGTGGTACTATTTTTCTAGATGAAATTGGCGATATGAGCTTATCGGCTCAAGCTAAAGTTTTACGTGCACTTCAAGAAAATAAAATTCAACGTGTTGGTAATGATAAGGATATAAAAGTAGATGTTCGCGTGATTGCTGCCACCAACAAAAATTTAAAAAATGAAATTGCTGAAGGTCGTTTTCGTGAAGACTTATATCATCGTTTAGCAGTCATACTCATTCAAGTACCTTCATTAAATGACAGACGTGAAGATATTCCATTATTAATCGATTATTTTTCCGAAAAAATATCAAATGAACAAGGAACGGTTAAAAAATCATTTTCAAATAAAGCCATTAAACAGTTACAGGATTATGATTGGACTGGAAATATTCGGGAACTTCGCAATGTGGTAGAACGTTTAATAATCCTAGGGGAAAAAGAAATTAGCGAAAATGATGTAAAAATGTTTGCTAGTAAATAATTAAAATGGAATCCTGACATTAATTCCTGTTTGAATGTCTGGATTATTATTAACTGTAAAATCTTGTTGGATATAAAAGGTAAAGGTTTGTTTTCGGCTAAATGAATAGAATAGCGTCCAGTAGTTATTCATATTATAAAGGCTTTCATTGCCTATATTCCAACCTTGTGTTGATGTACCATTTTTGGTAGGAATAACATACTCGTATTCATCTTTCTCATTCAAAGGTGTTTGCATATAAAAATCAAGACCTACCGAATGGGTAAATTTTGATTTCGTAACCAGCTTGTATTCCAAACTAGATTCCAAGAAACCTATAGATGGATTTGTGCCAAATTCCAATTGATTTTTACCAAATTCAATAGCATCTTTATAAACACCACCTATACTAATACCTAAATTAAAATGATGTTGCGATTTATAACGAAAGGTTTTTAAAATATTTCCACTTAAGCCTAAATCGGTGGAACTATTATATTTTGACGTATTAATCCCTAAATGGCCACCAACGTTCAAGTAATATCCTTTGGAATTTAGTTTTTCCATTTTAGGATAATAATAGTACGTAGCCTCAATACCACTAAAAACAAAATCATTTTTATTAATCTCCATCACATTATCATTTCTATCCTTATAACGAATTTTTGCTTGGTCATAGGGGTAAAGTCCTCTATCAAAAGGATCATCACCACCTGCAATTTTTTGATGAAAATTTTCAATAAAACTGTCACTAGTTAACAGCGTAAAAACAGAATTTCCACCTGTTAACAAAAAGGATTTGGCAGAAAGTAGTATTTCCGATTTCTCGTTGATAGGAATGTTAACGCCAACCTTGAATTCTTTTATAACACCATCATTTTGAATTTCAACAGTTTTGGCATCTAAATCTTCAACATCTACTCTAAACTCTCTATTATGCCATGGAAATTGACTGACATAATTTCGGTCTGCTTCCAAATTAGGTATATATACCGTTAACGGTTGTGCCCAAATATTACCACTGCTGATATTAATATCTATATTTAATTTATCCCTTTTTTGCATTCTGAAATTTCCTTCCAAACGCATAAAGAATAATCCGAAGGTGTTGGTTGAAAGCACACTCGGTTTATCAATCCCAAAATTTTTGACATCTAATCGCGTATCGTCTTGTGAATAGGAATTATGACATAAAAATGAAATGAATAGATAAATGGCAAGTGTATAGTTTTTCAAACTGTTTTGTTATTAGTTTATTAGAATATCAAAATGTGATTATATGATTTTGAAGGGCAATAATAGCAAATTAAACCCTAACTTTTGACATCATTTTATGATATTA
>CBFHJN010000255.1:0-4095 GCA_965655805.1 Flavobacteriaceae bacterium | reverse complement strand
CACCTCTATATCAAAAGGCTATGGATATTATTATGCTATCGCGAAGCATTTCAACTTACTTAAATCAAGATTTATCTAGCTTGCATGAAGATGGCTCGGAAAATGCATTTATTTATTTTTCTGGAGATATTGTTCAACAATCTGTTTCGTTAGCACCAGAAATAGCGAAAGCTGAAGAAGCGCGGTATTCCGAAAAAAAATACAAGCACATTGCTTCCGTAAAACGGTTGACATATTTACTAAATAAAAACATTAAACGGTTAGAAAACTGTAACAGTAATGGAAAAGATTACTTACCATTATTACGTGCCGAATTAAAAAAATTCAAGAAACTACAACATACATGGACGTTAACTTTATAGTTAAATTATTCCATAACGGTAATTGCGTTATCCATCATATTTTCTTGAAGACTTCTTAATTTAGGCGACATTTTTTCAGCCATAATAACATATTGGCATTTCTTTAAACTTTCTGTCACACGTAACACATCATTTTGATAATTGTTTCGCATTAAAAACTCGGCATCTTCCATGATGAATAATTGCAGTTGCCCTAAATGAATACCGTTTAAAAAATAGAGTTTATTTAATCGTTTTGGCGTAACAATGATGATATCTACGCCAAAATAAATTTCTTCTTTTTGTTTTTCTAAATCATACTCATCATAGGCACAATAAATACGCAAATCCGTTTCATTTGTAAACATTTCAAACTGTTCTTCTAAATGTAAAGCCGCCTCCTTATCTTTCACCATAATCAAGGCTCTTGGCGAATCTTCAAAAGCTTCCGCTTTTAATTTATGAACCGTTGCCAATATAAAAGCTGTTGTTTTTCCAGCACCTTCTGGCGCAATACCATACACATCCATACCACCTTTTATTTTAGGTAAAATGGCTTTTTGAAATGGCAAAGGGGTTTCCATATTTTGAGCGAGTAAAGCTTCCTTAAGTATGGGGTGGAATTTTTTAAAGGACATAAATCTATTGGGCGTTTAATTCAAAATTACGTTGCCACAAACGTACGACTAAAATTTGGCATTAAAATTTGAAAAATTCAATTCAGCAATCATATGTTATTTACTGGCAAATTTTACAGTCCTTTTTGTCCTTAATTTCACCAACAAGAAAACCCGATTCATTAAGGGTAAAATCGCAACAATCCATAAAACCTTGTGTAATTAGTTTTCTGCCGCGTTGTATTTGCGACTTTACTGTAGGCAACGGCAATTTAAGCTGCGTAGCAATTTCTGTTTGTTTTAAACCTTTGACATCGGCTAAAAATAAGGGATCTCTATATTTTTTAGGTAGACTTTTTATAATGCCGCGTAGGCAGTCATGTTCGGTATGCGCTGGCGTAGAATCAGTTTCTAACAATTCTGTATCTGGTAGATTATTTACACTTTTTTGTGCTCTAAAAAAATCCATAACCGTATAACGTGCAATACTAAATAACCACTGTTTTAGCTTAACATCATTTTTAAGCGTATCCTTTTTGGTATGCACTTTTATAAACGTTTCTTGAAGCAAATCATCAGCCACAGCAGGTTCTTTAACTTTACTTAAAATAAAGTGTTTGATATCGTCAGCATAGGTATTCCATATATCGTGTGTGGTCATTTTCTCAATATTAAAAAAGCAGAACGTTTAGTATAAATTTATTAAATACGTTCTGCTTTACAATGTTTTTAGCACATCTTAACAGTTGCAGTTATTACAGGTACAGTTTTCACAGGTGCATCCAGCACAATTACCACCTTTGCAACTTGAACAGTTACATGTACAATCTATATCTTTCATAATATCTATTTTTAAAGTTCATATAATAGACGGAAATATTTTAAAAAAGATGCAAAAAATGATTTTTTATTTTCAAAAAGAGTCTTGTACTGTTTATTAAATAGTTCCTAAATTTAGTTGATTAATATTATTTTTACTGGTTTCAGAACGTTACTTTAGTGATTAATATATAATAGGCCTATATATGCTTGTTGTGCTTCATTATCAGCTAATGATAAAGTTCTTTAGAAAAATTCGACAAAAAATGCTAACTGAAAATAAATTCAGTAAATATCTAATTTATGCTATTGGTGAAATTCTACTAGTGGTAATTGGAATTCTGATTGCATTGCAGATTAATAATTGGAATGAAGTTCTAAAAGGCAAAATGAAAGCTACCACAATTTTGAAAGAAATTCGTTCGGATATGTTTAAAGATTTAGAATTAATCGAAGAATTAAAACCTTATTGGGGAAGAGAAATTATGTGCTTTAAAAAGGTTTTATCTTCATTTAATCCTCGTAAAGAAATAGCTTCCTTTGCAGGTTTTGATACTATTAGCAAAATATCTTATTCGGAATTATTTGGATATGATATGCCCTTCCGGTCGAACACAAGTGCCTACGATGCCATGATTGCTGATGGCAATTCTGATCTCATAGTAAATGATACTTTATATTCAGAGATTCTATACTTTTAATGCACCTACCAATGAAAATTTATTTGAAATCTTGAGACAAGGTTCATCCGATTTAAATTCTAAATATGCTCATATATTAACTTACAAGCCATATAAAAATATTAGTGATTTAACGGATGAAAATTTAATTGCTGATCTTAACATTTATTTTGAATCAAAGAATTTCTATTATTGGAGAACATTTGTAAAAAACCAAGAAAGCCTTATGAATATTATTTCTCAAATTTATAAAGAATTAGAACAATAGCAAAATAAAAAAAACGAACGCACAACAACGCTAAACGTAATTACTTGTTAACGCCTACTTCTGAAAATCCTTGTAAATTTTCAATTTGGTATGTGCCTGCAAAGTTAAGTGCTAACCTATACAACTACTCATAACCCAACGTTTCACAATATAACTTTGAACAACGAAAAACCTAATTAAAATAGACTAATTTGAATTGTTCCTCGCGTATAACATTTTAATAAAATTCTGAACTAACTTCTGATAAGAGCAAAAAAATACTCTACGAGAAAACCTCATTGCACTTGCTATTTTTTGTCTTTGAAAGAAAAAATCACGTTTCAAATAATAGAAAATCAACCGCTTAAAAATACTTATTTAGATTTATTATAAATAATTTGGATAAACCAAAAGACAAATTTACTTTTGTCAAAAATTCACTATTTAAATTAAGTCTAAATAAGAACAAATGAAAAACCTATTACCAATCTTAACCCTATTTCTATTAACCAATTTAGTTTTAGCACAAAACGGTACAGTATCGGGAACTGTAAAAGATAACAATCAAACACCTCTTTTTGGTGTAAATGTTTTAGTTGAAAACACAGCAAAAGGAACACAAACCGATGAAAATGGAAACTTTGAAATCTCAAATTTAGAAAATGGCGATTACACGCTTTTAATTTCTTATTTAGGTTTCAAAACCAAAGAAATTTCAGTTTCAGTTTCCAATAATCAAAACATAAAATTAGAAACAGTTACACTGTATGAGGGGAATGAAATTTTAAGCGAGGTTATAATTGAAGGAGAGCGTCGTAACAAATTTTCAAGAAAGAAAACTGCTTATGTATCAAAACTTCCTTTAAAGGATATCGAAAACACACAAGTTTATAGTACAGTTACTAACGAAATTCTAAAATCACAAATTGTTACAAATTTTGACGATGCGTTAAAAAACGCAACAGGTGTTGAACAACTTTGGAGTTCAACTGGTCGAGGTGGCGATGGTGCTGGTTATTTTTCACTTCGTGGATTTTCCGTTCAACCACAATTGGTAAATGGACTTCCAGGTCTGACAAATGGAACAATAAATCCTGCTAACATTGAACGTATTGAAGTACTAAAAGGTCCTTCTGCAACTTTGTTCGGGAATGCAGTAAGTTCTTATGGTGGACTTATAAATGTCGTTACTAAAAAACCGTATGTGGGAACTGGTGGCGAATTATCTTTCACTTCTGGAACGTACGGAGTAAATCAAATTGTTGGCGATTTTAATACTGCTTTGAGTAAAGAAGATAACTTATATTTCAGACTAAATACAGCTTACACAACAGAACAAAGTTTTCAAGATGCTGGTTTTAGAAAGTCATTTTTTGTAGCACCATCATTAT
>CBFHJN010000254.1:0-4120 GCA_965655805.1 Flavobacteriaceae bacterium | reverse complement strand
TACCAATGGTCATGCAAATGCTAGAGTGAATGCTTCGGTTTTAGGATTGTACGATAGTATGAGAATTCAAGGTCCAATGAGAGCGGGTGAGCCTATTTCATGGAGCGAACTTGATGCCGAAGTAGGTCAGAAACTGACAGTTTTAAGTGGATCTGGAAAGGCAATTGTGTTATTAACACAAACTTTCGCTAGTCCATCTACAACTAAATTGGTTAATGAATTTAAAGCCAAATTTGGTAATGTGCGTCATGTACAGTATGATGCTATTTCTGAATCGGCTGCTTTAGATGCTTTTGAGGCAAATTATGGTGAACGCGGTTTAGCGAATTATGATTTTTCCAAAGCCATGACTATCGTTTCAGTAGGAGCTGATTTCTTAGGGGATTGGCAAGGTGGTGGGTTTGATGCTGGTTATGCTATAAACAAGATTCCTACCAATGGAAAAATGTCACGTCATATTCAGTTTGAATCTAATATGTCATTAACTGGAGCCAATGCTGATAAGCGTATTTCTTTAACACCTAGTCAACAAAAAATAGCGCTAGCCAAATTATATAGTGCAGTAGTTGGTGGTGCCGTTTCAGGTGAACTACCACAACATATTGATGAAGCCGTTCAACAAGCAGCTTCACAGTTGAAAAAAGCTGGAAGTAAAGGTGTTGTAGTAACAGGTATACAAGATGTGAATGCGCAAACGGTTGTTTTGGCAATCAATGAATACCTAAACAGTCAAGCATTTGATCCAAAAACACCTATTAAAATAAGACAAGGAAATGATAAAGCGGTCATGACTTTAATTGCTGATATGAAAGCAGGAAAAGTAGGCGCTATCATAATGAGTGGTGTTAATCCACTTTATACATTACCTAATGCAGGAGATTTCTCGGAAGGGTTAAAACAAACAGATTTATCTGTTTCATTTACCATGAAAGCCGATGAGACAGCATTAGAAACCGAATACCAAGCAGCAGCACCACATTATTTAGAATCTTGGGGTGATGTTGAATTGAAAAAAGGTCATTATGCTTTAATGCAGCCGACTATTCGTCCATTATTTGATACACGACAATTTCAGGAAGCTTTATTAAAGTGGACAGATAATGACATGTCTTATCATGACTATGTGAAGCAAACTTGGAACTCTGGTATTTTAGGAAGCACATCCTTTAGTCAAGCATTACATGATGGTGTTTATGTCGCAAGTTCTTCTTCATCAAATTCAGATCAAACCACAACTAGTTCAACTAGTGAGAAAGATACTAAAACTTGGGTTGGTGGTATTATAGAAGATGTTGCTGAAGGAGTGGGTCTAAAAGAAAAAGAAAACGATACAACACTATCTAATACGACAGCTAACGAAATTGCTGCGCCTGTAGCAATTTCAGGAGGCGATGCTGCTAGAAAATTAGGTTCTGCTTCAGCGGCTAATGGATTAGAGTTGGCATTATACGCTAAAACTTCAATGGGTAACGGGCAACAAGCCAACAATCCGTGGTTGCAAGAAATGCCAGATCCTATAACACGTACAACTTGGGATAATTATGTAACTGTATCTCAAGCAGATGCAACAGCATTAGGGATTAAAAATTGGAATGTTGCAGATGGTGGTTTAAACGGAAGTATAGTTGAAATTTCGGTAAACGGAACTACAATTACAGTTCCAGCTATCATTCAACCAGGACAAGCTAAAGGTTCAGTAGGATTAGCTTTCGGTTACGGTCGTAGAGCTGGTTTAAAAGAAGAAATGCAAACAGGTGTTAACGCTTATCCGTTATATAAGGATTTTAATCCAACATCTGAAGTAGCTATTACTGTTGTGGGTGGAGAGCATGAGTTTGCTTGTGTTCAACTTCATAATACGTTAATGGGGCGTGGTGATATTATTAAAGAAACAACTTTAGAAATCTTTAATACCAAGGACAAGCAGCATTGGAATAAAATGCCAATGGTTTCTTTAAATCATGAAGAAACTCCTGTTACATCACCGGAAGTTGATTTATGGGATGAGTTTGACCGTACAATAGGTCATCACTTCAACTTATCTATTGATCTAAATGCCTGTACAGGATGTGGTGCTTGTGTTATTGCATGTCATGCAGAAAACAATGTACCAGTAGTTGGTAAGGAAGAAATTCGCCGTAGCCGTGATATGCATTGGTTACGTATTGATAGATATTACTCATCTGAAGATACCTTTGCAGGTGACAACAATAAAAAAGACGAAACAAAAGGCTTATCAATTATTGATGCTTTAGACGAAATGGAAACTGCAGCGGCTAATCCGCAAGTGGCTTTCCAACCAGTTATGTGTCAACATTGTAATCACGCACCTTGTGAAACTGTTTGCCCAGTTGCTGCAACATCTCACGGTCGTCAAGGACAAAACCATATGGCTTATAACCGTTGTGTAGGAACACGTTATTGCGCTAATAACTGTCCTTACAAGGTTCGTCGTTTTAACTGGTTCTTATATAACCAAAATGATGAGTTTGATTACTATATGAACGATGATTTAGGTCGTATGGTATTAAACCCAGATGTTACCGTTCGTTCTCGTGGTGTGATGGAAAAATGCTCTATGTGTATTCAAAAAACACAGAAGACTATTTTGGACGCCAAACGTGATGGTCGTGTTATCAAGGATGGAGAATTCCAAACAGCTTGTTCTGCCGCATGTGGAACGGGAGCTATGGTTTTTGGAGACATTAATGATAAAGACAGTCAAGTTGCAAAACTTACAGAAGATAATCGTATGTATCACTTGTTAGAACACGTAGGCACAAAACCTAACGTGATGTATCATACCAAAGTGAGAAATACAACCGAAGCATAATAAAACGAATTAAGAAAATAATTATAAAAGGATTATGGCGTCTCATTACGAAGCACCTATTAGAAGACCTTTAGTTACAGGCGAAAAATCATATCACGATGTTTCTGTTGATGTGGCAAGGCCTGTTGAAGGTAAAGCAAATAAATCTTGGTGGATTGTGTTCTCTATTGCACTCATTACTTTCCTTTGGGGAGTTGGGTGTATAATTTATACGGTTTCCACAGGTATTGGAACTTGGGGTTTGAACAAAACCGTAGGTTGGGCTTGGGATATTACTAACTTCGTTTGGTGGGTTGGTATTGGTCACGCAGGAACATTAATTTCTGCAGTACTTTTACTCTTCCGTCAAAAATGGAGAATGGCAATTAACCGTTCAGCTGAAGCGATGACTATTTTTGCGGTTGTTCAGGCAGGTTTATTCCCAATTATTCACATGGGTCGTCCATGGTTAGCATATTGGGTATTACCAATTCCAAATCAATTTGGTTCTTTATGGGTTAACTTTAACTCACCTTTACTTTGGGATGTATTCGCAATTTCAACATATTTATCTGTTTCATTAGTTTTCTGGTGGACAGGTTTATTACCAGATTTTGCCATGTTAAGAGATAGAGCTGTTAAGCCATTTCAAAAGAAAATATATTCTTTATTAAGTTTCGGTTGGACAGGTCGTGCTAAAGACTGGCAACGTTTTGAAGAAGTATCTTTGGTACTTGCAGGTTTAGCAACACCGTTAGTGCTTTCTGTACACACTATTGTATCCTTTGACTTCGCAACATCGGTTATACCTGGTTGGCACACCACAATTTTCCCTCCATACTTTGTTGCTGGAGCGATTTTCTCTGGATTTGCTATGGTAAACACCTTATTAATTATTATGCGTAAAGTATGTAATTTAGAAGATTATATTACTGTTCAGCACATCGAATTAAT
This sequence comes from Flavobacteriaceae bacterium, assembly GCA_965655805.1. Lineage (GTDB taxonomy): Bacteria > Bacteroidota > Bacteroidia > Flavobacteriales > Flavobacteriaceae > Algorimicrobium. Next base: position 354 of record CBFHJN010000254.1, on the reverse strand, counting down.
GAACATCGTTATCATGATTACGGGTTCTATTGTTGGTGTAGCGTATATTACGGAGTTATTTGTAGCGTGGTATTCAGGTGTTGAATATGAACAATATGCATTCTTAAACAGAGCAACTGGACCTTATTGGTGGGCTTATTTATGTATGATGAGTTTTAACGTATTTTCACCGCAATTCATGTGGTTTAAGAAACTACGTACTAGTATTATGTTCTCGTTCTTTATCTCTATTATTGTTAATATAGGTATGTGGTTTGAACGTTTTGTAATTATTGTAACATCGTTACACCGTGATTACTTACCTTCTTCATGGACTATGTTCTCACCAACATTTGTTGATATTGGAATATTTAT
>CBFHJN010000253.1:0-4236 GCA_965655805.1 Flavobacteriaceae bacterium | reverse complement strand
TTACGTAATAATATTTCTATTTATTATTTCGCAATATTTACAGCTCGTGTTTCTCTGATAACCGTTACTTTTACTTGCCCTGGATACGTCATATCCGTTTGGATTTTTTGTGAAATACTAAACGATAAGTCCGCAGCTTTTTGGTCATCCACTCTTTCGCTTTCTACAATAACACGTAATTCTCGACCTGCTTGAATGGCATATGCTTTTTTAACACCTCCAAAGCCGAAAGCAATATCCTCCAAATCTTTCAACCTTTGAATATAACTATCTAGAACTTGACGTCTTGCTCCTGGTCTAGCACCTGATATAGCATCACACACTTGAACAATTGGAGCTAATAAAGATTTCATTTCAATTTCATCATGGTGTGCACCTATAGCATTACAAACTTCATCTTTCTCACCAAACTTTTCAGCCCATTGCATACCTAATATAGCATGCGGTGTTTCCATATCTGCTTCGGCATCTGGCACTTTACCAATATCATGTAACAATCCTGCGCGTTTGGCCATTTTAGGGTTTAAGCCCAATTCCGCAGCCATAATGCCACACAATTTAGCAACTTCACGTGAGTGCTGTAATAAGTTTTGACCGTAAGAAGAACGATATTTCATTCTACCCACCATCTTAATTAATTCAGGATGTAAATTATGAATCCCTAAATCAATGATGGTACGCTTCCCGACTTCAATGATTTCTTGTTCAATTTGCTTGGTTGTTTTCTGAACCACTTCTTCAATTCGTGCTGGATGAATACGACCATCGGTTACCAGTTTATGTAACGATAACCTGGCAATTTCACGACGAACAGAATCAAAACATGATAAGATGATGGCTTCTGGTGTATCATCAACAATAATTTCTACACCTGTAGCGGCTTCAATGGCACGAATGTTACGACCTTCACGACCAATAATACGCCCTTTAACATCGTCTGATTCTATATTAAATACAGATACACAATTGTCAACCGCTTCTTCGGTTCCTATACGCTGAATGGTATTGATTATAATTTTTTTAGCTTCTTGTTGAGCAGTTAATTTAGACTCCTCTATGGTGCTCTGGATGTATGCCATAGCATCATTTTTGGCTTCTCCTTTTAATGACTCAACCAATTGCGATTTGGCATCTTCGGCAGACAAGCTTGAAATAACTTCTAACTGTTCTATTTGGCTTTTGTGAAGTCGATCTACTTCTTCTTGCTTTTTATTAATAACATCTAAACGGTGGTTATAGTCATTAATTTTTTCTTCTAAACCATCATTCAATTTCTTGTTTTTAGAAAGCTCACCAGATACTTGCGATTCTTTGTCACGTATACGTTTTTCAGTTTCAGCTATCTTTTTATCACGAGATAAAATTACTTTCTCATGTTCTGATTTTAGCTCAATAAACTTTTCTTTTGCTTGAAGTATTTTATCTTTCTTGAGAGATTCTCCCTCGCTTTTTGCTTCTTTTAATATGGCTGCAGCCGATTTTTTTGATCTCTTAATAATTTTAGAGGCATTATTGCGTTCCAAAACTTTAGCGACAATAAAACCAATTATAATACCTAATAATATTCCACCTACAATAACAATTGTATTATCCATTTTCTAGTTGATTAATTTATATAAAAAAGCCTGTACCAGAATAAAGTTTTGTATAAACTCCTTAAAACAAGTTTAGGGATACCAAGCTGATCAAGGATCTGTCCAAAATACCGAATAAATTCAGCAATAACAGCATGCTTTTACAACTTAAACTCACCCTTTTTAAAGAATTCGTGTTGAGTTTATCAAAAAAAATAACTAATACAGGCAGTAACCTTTATTTTATTTATAAGAACGTTAAGAGTTTAAATGCGTATCCAACAAATCGTTTAATGCTTCTAGCTTTAAAGCCACTGTTTCATCCGCATAATCTTTATCCAATGATTTCTGTTCAACTTGTGAAGCAAATTGCAAAGCACACATAGCTAATACATCTTGCTTATCTTGAACAGAATAACTTTGCTCAAATTGCTTTATCATAGCTTCAATATTTTTGGCCGCTTTTCGCAGACCTTCCTCTTGATTCGGTGTAATCGTTAATGGATACACGCGATTGGCTATAGATAACTTAATTTTTAGTTTTTCTGACATTGAAAACTATGATTCATTACTCGGAAAGTTGGGCAATACAATGATCAATTTCCCGAATTAATGCGTTTATTTTGAGTTTGGTCTCTCTTTTATTTTCGTCACTGCCAAGCATGGAATTGGCCATTTTTAATGCTTCAAACTTTTTTTCCCAATTAACAATACTCATATTTTGAGACTGAAGCATATTTTGAGAAGATTGTAGCTCTTTCTGTAATTTTAAATTCGCTTCTTTTAAAAGTCGCTGCTTATGTAAAACCTGACTGATTTTGTTTTCTAAAGCAATTACAGTTTCTTCAATTTTACTCATGTATCATATCCATACTTATCCCACAAAGTTAACATACCTCCAATTAAATAACAATAGTTTTCTCATAAAAATTAAATAAATTACGTTTCAGCTTAAAATCATTGGTAATCATAATGCTTGCGCTTTTTGCTTGTCCAATTTGAATCAAATTAATATTTTAGCAACAACATCCAGGATATGCAAAAATTCTTTCTATTCTTTTTACTACTCACGTGTTTAGGTCATGCCCAAAACCCATACCCAACTGATTACTTCAGACACCCTTTAGATGTAACAATCATTCCATCTGGCACGTTCGGCGAGTTACGTTCCAACCATTTCCATTCTGGTTTAGATATAAAAACGCAACAACGTGAAGGCTTGAAAGTATATGCCGCTGCTGATGGCTATGTTAGTCGCATTAAAATTGCACATTTTGGATATGGGAAAGCCTTATATATCACACATCCTAATGGATACACAACGGTTTATGCCCATTTGCAGCAATTATCTCCTGATTTAGAAGCCTACATAAAAAAAATGCAATACGAACAAGAAACTTTTGAAATTGAAGTCTTCCCTAAAATTGATGAATTACCAATTTTAAAAAGTGATTTTATTGCGTTAAGCGGAAATACTGGCGGTTCAGGTGGACCTCATTTACATTTTGAAATTCGCGATAATGAAGAACGACCAATAAATCCATTACTTTTTGGCATGGATATAACCGATACCACCAGACCAATTATAACAGAGGTTTACGCCTACCCTATTTCTGAAGACTCACATATAAACTCAACTCAAGAGCGGCAAAAATTACGATTAATACAATCTCCAAATGGCGATTATACCGTAGAGACCATACAAGCTTACGGGAAAATAGGGTTTGCTATTGAAGCCAATGACCGACAGGATTTGGCGTCCAATAAAAATGGTGTTGAAAATATTCAAACATTTTTTAATGGGAATCAGAAATTTGAAATGGATTTTACGCGTTTTTCTTTTGATGAATCCCGTTTACTGAATCGCTATATCGACTATCATCATTATTCAGATAAAAAAGAACGCCTTCAGAAATTATTTGTTGAAAGTGGCAACGAATTAAGCATGCTGAAAAATATAGATGACTTTGGTTATGTTCAAGTGGAAGATAGTACATCATCGGTTTATAAAGTGCGTGTAAAAGATTTTCACAATAATAATACGTGGCTAACTATTAATATTGAAGGCACTAAAACCACAGATGTAAAACCAAAGGAAGTTACCCAAACACCATTTTATATCTATGCTAAAAAAGCTAATGAGCTTGTAAATAATAATGTATCGGTATATTTTCCGCAGGACACCTTTTTTGATGATTTTTATATCGATTTTCAAGTTAGTAATGACACCATAACCTTACATGAAGACAACATTCCACTTCGTGAAAATTTTACAATCACATATGATATTAGTAGCTTTAAAAACCTAGATTCGGATAAATTATACATTGCGCGTTTAGCAGGTTGGCGCAACCAATACACTATTTACTCTAAAACCTACCGAAAGGAAAACATCCTAACAACCTATTCAAAAACGTTGGGAACCTATGCATTAACCACTGATACGATTGATCCCACCATAAAAGCTATGAATTTCACCGAAGGTAAATGGTTAAGTAAATACCGCTTTTTAAAATTGAAGATTGAAGATGACGGATCAGGAATTTCAAATTATCGTGCTACAATTAATGGAAAATGGATTTTAATGGAATACGATTATAAAACAAATTTACTGGTTTATAATTTTAATGATGGTATTTCAACCGAAACTAAAAATAATTTA
>CBFHJN010000252.1:0-4241 GCA_965655805.1 Flavobacteriaceae bacterium | reverse complement strand
TTTCCATAAATTCCCAGCACCCACCAAAGTATGCCTTTGTTCCTGTTTGCTTTTTATTAATTTACCAATCTTGTGTTTTATTTTTCCAAACATACGTTTTAATATATTTATATTTTGGTTGTTTTTGTTTCTAATTGTTGAATCTACTTCATAAAAATGAATTTAATTTTTCTGCCATAAACCATGAATCAATTGGTCTTGTTGCTCTAAACCATTTATTAATGATTGGTAAGTCAAATCATCCTCAAACTTTAAATATCGTGAATTAAAATGATTACTCTCAAAACTGCTTCCGCCTCCATACCTATTTAATACGTTTTTAGACTCTTTTAATTCGGTTATAAAAAAGGAGTTAAGGTTCAACATATGTAGGTCGCTTATCAAGTTATTATAGCGTATTACCTGTAAGTTCGAATTTTCATAGGCATTATGATGCTCTTTCCATAATAGTTTTGTTTGTTCCAAAACATCCAATTTCGTTTTAAGTTGTTTAGCCATATGTGCATGATTCAGCCTGCTAGCCATAATATTACGTAAATCTCGAATAACAATTAATTTTAAAACATCTGCTTCTTTTAAACAACCATTAGAAATAAATTGGATAGAATTCTCAAAATCTTTAAGGGGTAAATCTTCATAACCCACAATTAGCAATATATTTTTTGAAAATCTATATTTCGTCTGTAATCCATTTCTAACATCTAGATTTGCACATACATCTTGATTATTATAAAAAATAACAGAGGCAGATGATGAGTCCATTAACGTTTTCATCAAATAATGATTACCAGAACGCCTCATGCCATTTATAAAAATAATGGCCGTACGATTACTATTAAAATGTATTAACCAATTTAAAAAACCACCATAAACGTACAGATAAAATCGATAGGGTTTACTGCGCCATAATCGCTTTCTTAACTTAAAAAACTTAAACTTTTTTGAAATATCCTGCATGATTTTATCTGGTTCATTTATACGCAGTAGCCACCAAATGAGCTGTCTTTTGACTGGTTTGCTCAAGCCCATGGGACTGCCATCTATTAACGATAGTCCCAGTAAGTGACTTTATAATGCTTATCAAATTTTTAGTTTTTAAACTTTTTAAACTCCAAACACGGTATTTTCCTGTTTTTACGGCATAATGTACCTCAACTTGGCTAAAGTATTCCGACAATAAAGCATGCAACTCCGCTTGCGTATAATGCCGAATATGATCCGGATTTTTTCCAGGACCTTCATTTTTAATAAAATCACCATTAGGTGTTGTAAAGTATGCCCAGCCACCTGGTTTTATAACTTCGGCTATATGCTTTATAAATAAATCATCGGCTTCCACATGCTCAATAACCTCAATACTAACAACGGCATCATAACTGGCCTTAGGCAACGTAGACTGCGTCATATCTTCAATAATGACATCCGAAATATTAGAACGTTTTTGTTTGATGCTTGTCAATATAGAGTCTGTAAAGCCTAAATTCAAAGCCTCTTTAGTGCCTGCTTCCTGCGGAACATCTAACAAGGTAATGGTAGCTGGTAGATTTATGGTATATGGCGATTTCCGACCACCAACATCTAGAATAGACAAGCGTTTCTGTGAACGCGCATCTGTTTTTATAAGTCGCTTAATATCATTTCTTACAGTAACCAGATGGGTGGTCATCAACGGAAACGTCAACCAACGCATAAATTCGTAAGAGGTCATGGGCAATTTTTTAGGTTTTAGATTACAATATTAAGTCTTATCTATAAGATATCCACGTCCTTTTATAAAAAGCTATGCATTTTCACCTAACAAAATTTACAGTTTCACAAACATTAAAAACAAAACAGAGAAGAATGGTGATAAAAAAATGAACATAATAAAAGTTTTTACATTAAAATAGCCAGAAACCATAACAACAATAAGTGCTCAAATTGAAATAGCCGCAATAAACTTAAGGTCATTCCCCAACCGTTTTCAGAAATAGCAAGCCACAAAATAAAATAAGCAATCAAACAAAAAGGGAATTATTACTAAAATGCCATTGACATTTCCAAATAATCTTAAGAAAAGGGCTTGCGTCACGCAGGAAAATGCGGAGCATTCACGAATACCTAAAAATAAAGTAACGCGCATGAGTAATTTCCTTTAAACGGTTTTGATTTCCTGCCTGCCGGCAGGCAGGTTTGGGAAGCCTGTCCAGAGCAAAGCGCTGGATCTGCATCAAGGCAACTGCGCAGCACATCATGAGTACCATAATAAAAATAGATACGAACGAATAAAATGAACAAAACATTGTTAACAATCTAAATCTAAAAACAAGAAACAAAGGTAATTTAAAAAGGAATGAATAACCACAAAGAACATCATGAGTTCCACTAGAAAATAAGCCATAGTTTAAAAGTTGAAAAGCATGTAATAAAACTGACAAACGGCCTACGTTTCGTTTCCGTAGTAAAACAAATAAAAGCAGCAGAAAGGACAGCGGAGGATGGCCTAGCGCAGCGGTTGCCATCCACAGGCAAAGGCTTTTATGCAGTTTTCAAGCAAACGAAAATCAGCCTAGATTTTTTTGGTTCGTTTTTTCATCGATGGAACTGCGAAGCATATCATGAATCCTTAAATTAAAATTAGCAATTGAATAAAAAATGAACTTTATATATAAGTGTGTAAATCAAAATTTCACGCACACCTTAAAGCGTCATAAGAAGCAATGTGAGTAAAAAAGATAAGATGGATAAACTATAATAATATCTAAAATAGAAAATTATTATAATATTAGCTTTCTACCTATTATAAAACGCCAAAAATGCGGCTTGCTGTTTATGAAGATTAAATGCATCACGAACGCGTCCTATGGCACGTGTTCTTATAACTTCTTTATCGGCTGTGGAAAGCTGAATAACCTCCACCAATTGTTTGGCTAAAAGCTGGGGCTGGCGTTTAGCAACCACCCAACCTGTTTCTTCATGCAATACATTCTCTTGTAAACCCTCGGCATCGGACACGACACAAAGCAAACCCATGGCTTGCGCCTCTAATACAGCATTACAAAACCCTTCTTGAATGCTGTATTGCAGATAGATATCGGCAATCGCTAATTGCTCCTTAACAGCGTCTGGAGCTAATTTTCCTGCAAATGTAATAGCATCTAAAATTCCTAATTGATGAGCAGCAAAAATGAGGCGTTCCCGTTCTTCGCCTGTACCAATAATGGTATAATGAAATGAAATACCGGCTTGTTTTAAAAGAGCTAAAGCTTCTAAAGTATATTCCAATCCTTTTTTCCAATGCAAACGTGCAACGGTTACCAATTGAATTTTTGAATGTAAATCTAATGGAGTGTTTTTTGATTCCGATTTAAAAAACCGCACATCAATAGCAGGTGTAATGACAAAAATTGCGGAATCAGAATTACCTTCTCGAATTAAATCGGTTTTCATTTCTTGCGAAAGCACATGATACCGTACAGTCTTTTCAAAAAGCAACTGATAACAATTAGGGTGCTTCAATGGTGATAAATACAAATCATAACCTCTAAAACTAACGGCCATTTTTGCCGATAGAGCTTCTGCTACATTTTCTCTATTAACGGCTAACATGCCAAACCCAAAATGCAACCAATCGACTGATTGCGTCAGTAAAAACTGGTTGAGAATAAGCTGCTTCACATTGGCTTTAAAACCAATCCCATCCGATTTATTTAATTGATAAAGCCTAAAACTGCGTTTAGGATGTGAAAAAACAGATTTCAAAATGGCTACAAAAATGTACCACAGGGTTTTTAGTAGTCCACGACCAAGATTGTGGGCGGCAACCACAGGACATCCAAAATCAGAATCGTTTGGCTTTTTATAATCCACAAACAACACAACCTCAAAACCATCCCGCTGTAAGCCCGAAATCTTATTCCGAAAAAACGTCTCGGAATAACCAGGCACCGCAGACAGCACCAACCCAATGCGTTGCTTATGTTTTTTTGGTTTAGTCATATATTTCTTATGATTGTTTTTTTACTCCAAAACATGATACTATTCGTCATTTTCAAATTCAATTTCTACTTGAGCATTCCTTAAAAAAAATATGCTCGACTTTCATTTAAAATCCTAAACCCAATCGTTTTAAGAAATAGTGAGCTACCAAGCCTAAATTAAAAAGAAAGATACTAGGGAGTTGCAAACCCAATAATTTTGATAATCCCAGAATAAAAAAAATAAAAAGCGAACGTTACGCAGTCTAAATTTAAAATTAAAAG
>CBFHJN010000251.1:0-4264 GCA_965655805.1 Flavobacteriaceae bacterium | reverse complement strand
ACTGGGCTTGCCATCGGTAATCATAAAAATTTGCTTATTGGTGTTCCGTTTTCTTCGGAGCAAATCCATTGCCAATTGCAATCCAGCAACAGTATTGGTATGATAAGGACCCACATTTAAATATGGTAAATCCTTTATTTTAATTGGCCATGCATCATTTCCGAATACTAAAATATCAAGTGTATCTTTTGGATAACGAGTCGTGATTAGTTCTGCTAAAGCCATGGCCACTTTTTTGGCTGGCGTAATTCGATCTTCACCATACAAAATCATACTATGACTAATGTCTATCATTAAAATAGTACTCATTTGCGATTTATGCGTGGTTTCTTCCACCACCAAATCATCTTCGGTTAAATTGAAATTCCCAATCCCATTATTAATTTGAGCATTTCGCAAACTTTCCGTGATATTCACTTTATCTAATCCATCGCCAAACTGGTAGTTTCTAAAATCGCCTGTATGCTCATCACCTATTCCTAGACCTTTGCTCTTATGATTTCCACTACCACTCTTTTTTAAGTTGCCGAAAATTTGTTCAAGAGCAGATTGCCGAATGGCACGTTCTGTTTTTGCAGTAATTGCAGTTCCTTTATTGCCATCAGGTCTAATTTCCTCTCGGATATAACCTTTTGCTTTTAGGTCTTCAATAAAATCGTCTATCGTGTAATCGGGAGTTGTTAATTGATACTCTTCATCTAATTGTTTTAACCAATCGATTGCTTCATCAAAATCACCAGACGTATGGGTAATTAGCTCTTTGAAAACATCAAAAAGCTTTTCAAACGGACTTTGTGAAGGCGATTCGTATTCTTTAAAAACGAAGCCTTTTCTTTGTGTATTTTCTTTTTTCATGCACTATAAAAATACGACAATTTTAATCCAAATTAAATTCCTTAACATCTATTTAAGTTTTCTTGCTTAACTTTATGGCAAACTAAAAAACCAACCATGAAAAAAAGTTTTATCTTATTATTCTTACTTATTTCAATTTCAGGGTTTTCGCAAGAATTCAACCTGGATTTAATTAAAAACATGAAACCTAGAAACATTGGTCCAGGTGGTATGTCTGGTCGTGTTACGGCTATTGATGTGGTTCATTCTAATCCAGACGTTATGTACGTTGGAACCGCTTCAGGCGGTTTATGGAAATCCACTTCTGGAGGCATCAAATGGGATCCCATTTTTGATAACGAACTTACCGCTTCCATTGGTGCTGTTGCTATACAACAATCAAACCCAAGTGTTATTTGGGTTGGTACTGGTGAAGGAAACCCTAGAAACAGTTTAAATGGTGGTTATGGGATTTATAAATCTTTAGATGGTGGAAAAAATTGGGAAGCAATGGGCTTGGAAAAAACACGACATATTCATCGCGTTATTATAGATCCAACAAACCCAAATGTGGTGTATGCTGCTGCTATTGGCTCGCCTTGGGGAGAACATCCAGAACGCGGTGTTTTTAAAACCACGGATGGTGGTGAAACTTGGACAAAAATCTTATTCGCCAATAATAAAACGGGTGCTGCGGATTTAATTATGGATCCAACAAATCCAAATAAATTAATCGCAGCCATGTGGGAACACAAACGCGATCCTTGGTTTTTTAATTCTGGAGGCGAAGGTTCTGGAATGCACATTACGCATGATGGTGGAAAAACGTGGAAGAAGGTAACGGAAGATGATGGATTTCCTTCTGGAAATTTAGGCAGAATTGGTGTTGCTATTGCACCTAATAAACCAGATGTTATTTATGCATTAGTAGAAGCGAAAAAAAATGCCCTATATAAAAGTGAAGATGGTGGCTTTACTTGGAAGAAAATTAATGACAAAAACGATATAGGAAACAGACCGTTTTACTACTCCGAAATTTATGTTGATCCTCAAAATGAAAATCGTGTATACTCTGTATTTACTTATGTGAATGTGAGTGAAGATGGCGGAAAAAATTTCAATCAACTCATGCCTGCTTATGGTGTAGATAATGGAATTCATCCCGATCATCATGCTTGGTGGATGCACCCAAATGATGGTAGTTTTATGATTGACGGGAATGATGGTGGTTTAAATATTACGCACGATGGCGGAAAAACGTGGCGTTTTATTGGTAATCTGCCTGTAGCGCAATTCTACCACATAAACGTAGATAATGATTATCCATATAATGTATATGGCGGCATGCAAGACAATGGATCTTGGCGTGGGCCAGCTTATGTTTGGCGTGCACAAGGCATTCGCAACAGTTATTGGCAAGAAATTAGTTTTGGTGATGGCTTTGATGTGGTTCCTGATAAAGACGATTCACGTTACGGCTGGACCATGAGTCAAGAAGGTTCGGTTAGCAGATATGATTGGGAAACTGGTAATAATTATACCGTTAAACCAATTCATCCAGATCCGAACGTGAAGCTACGCTTCAATTGGAATTCTGCCATAAATATAGATCCGTTTGATAATAGCACTATATATTTTGGAAGTCAATTTGTGCACAAATCAACTGACAAAGGTGAAACATGGACCATTATTTCAGACGATTTAACCACGAACGATCCCGAAAAACTCAAGCAAAATGAAAGCGGTGGTTTAACCATGGATGCCACAGGTGCGGAAAATCATTGTACAATTTTGGTGATAGAACCTTCACCTATTGAAAAAGATATGCTGTGGGTTAGCACAGATGATGGTCGTGTTCATGTGACTCAAAATGGTGGAGGCACTTGGACCGATGTTTCTAAAAATATCAAAGGCTTACCCACAGGAAGCTGGATTCCGCAAATAAAAGCATCGAATAAAAATAAAGGTGAAGCTTTATTAATTGCCAATGATTACAGACGTTTTAATTATGAACCTTATGCTTATAGAACAACAAATTATGGTAAAAGCTGGACACGTATTGTACATGCGGAGGATGTTGAAAGCTATACATTGTCAATTATTGAAGATTTAGAAGAACCTAATTTACTGTTTTTAGGTACCGATGACGGTTTATATATATCTATGGATGCTGGAAACACATGGACCAAATGGAACGAAAATTTCCCAACAGTTTCTGTAAAAGATTTAGTAATTCACCCAAGAGAGCATGATTTAGTAATAGGTACTTTTGGACGTGCAGCATGGGTTTTAGATGACATAAGACCGTTGCGTGCTATGGCCAAAAACAATCAGATTCTTAAAAATAAATTAGAATTATTTAGTCCGCCTGTGGCATATCAAGCCGCTTATCAACAACCAACTGGAAGCCGTTTTGGTGCAGATGCTATGTATCATGGAGAAAATCGCGGTTTTGGAGCGGAACTCTCCTACTTTGTTCAAATTGATACAACAAAAAAATCAAAAGAAGATAAAAAAGAGATAGCCATTTTAGACAATCAAAATACTGATGAAGATTCTGATGCTGCAGAAACTGAAGTTGATAAAGAAGATCATACAGTAGAAGTTGCTGCTGTAACTTGGGACTCGATTACGATGCAATTTTATGATGGTGACAGGCTGATTAGAACCTTAAAACGTAAAGCTCCAAAAGAAACTGGCGTACATAAATGGACATGGTATATGGATGAACCAAGAGGTGTTCCTGTAAAGCCTGGAACCTATCGTGTTGTAATGACCTTTGGCGATGTAACATCGGAAAAAACAATCCAAGTGAAGTCTGATCCACGTTTAAACGTTTCACAGGAAAATATTAATGCAGTTTATAACACAGCTAAAAAATTAGAAAACCTTCAAGAAACGACTGCTAATGCTGTAAAACAATTGGTAGAAAGCAAAAATATTGCTGATAAATATATGTCGGACTTGAAAAAATTAGACAAAGAAAAATATAAAGAAGACATTAAAGTTTCCAAAGAGATTTCAGAAAAAATAGATGATTTGATTAACCTATATTTAGGTAAACCAGATAAGCGTCAAGGTATTACAAATTCCGATGATATTCCCGTTACTAGCCGATTAGGAACAGCTGGTTGGTATTCAAGATCCAGAAAAAATGGTATCACATCAACTGAAGAAACACTTATCAAACATGCTGAAGATGCTATTCAAGATGCCTTAACTAAAACCAATACCTTTTTTACGGAAGCGTGGAAAAGTTACCAAACAAAAATGGAGCAATTACAACTGAATCCGTTTAAAGAAACAAAAGCCTTTAAACTTAATTAGCGTACGAATATCAAATATTAAAAAATGCCTTGATCATTGGACAAGGCATTTTTTATTAATCGACCCGCTTTAAACCTTCAAAATCAGCAATTGTAATATGTTT
>CBFHJN010000250.1:0-4273 GCA_965655805.1 Flavobacteriaceae bacterium | reverse complement strand
TTTCGGGTGCTATTTCAGCACAAATCATGCTCATGATGCCATTGTTGGCGCAAATAAAATAGTGATCATCTAACTTAACAGCAATATGCTTGTTTTCTTCATTCAACTCAGAATCTACTCCAATAATATGAATGGTGCCTTTTGGAAAACTACTAAACGCATTCAAAATAATGTAAGCCGCTTCCGGAATACTAAAAGGCGAAATAGAATGTGAGATATCAACAATTTTTACATCTGGCAATTCACTATAAATAGCACCTTTGGTAGCACCAGCAAAGTGATCTCGCTCTCCAAAGTCCGTTGTTAATGTAATGATTGCCATTGAGAATTGTTGATATTTTTTTAACCTAATACGCGTTAAAAATGTGTATTTTTGGTTTATCACAAAACTAATAAAACTAAATAGATAATTTTAATTAAATCTCCTAGCTTTTGAACGAAATCATAATCGAACTTGAAGACGTGTCGCCAAAGGAATTTTTTGGCGCTCAAAACATCCATATTGAACTCCTAAAAAAATACTATCCTAAATTAAAAATTGTAGCCAGAGGCAACAAAATCAAAGCCTATGGTGATGAAGATCTACTTGAAGAGTTTGACAAGCGTTTAACTATGCTTATGGAACATTATTTAAAATACAACAAATTAGACGAAAATGTCATAGAACGTGTTTTAACGAGTGAGAGCAAAGCGGATTACGAAACGAGTCCAAGTAGTGGCGAGGTAATTGTACATGGTGTAAATGGCAGATTAATAAAAGCCCAAACTGCCAATCAGCGGAAGTTGGTAGAAAGCATGCGTAAAAATGATATGGTTTTTGCCATTGGTCCAGCTGGAACTGGAAAAACCTATACAGGTGTAGCTTTAGCGGTTCGCGCGCTGAAAAATAAAGAAGTGAAACGAATTATCCTCACGCGTCCTGCTGTGGAAGCTGGTGAAAATTTAGGCTTTCTGCCAGGCGACTTAAAAGAAAAATTAGATCCCTACATGCAACCGTTGTATAATGCCTTACGCGATATGATTGCGCCTGAAAAGTTAGCCCATTATATTGAAAATGGTACCATACAAATTGCTCCTTTAGCATTTATGCGCGGACGAACGTTAGATCATGCTTTTGTGATTTTGGATGAGGGTCAGAATACCACACATGCTCAAATGAAAATGTTTTTAACACGTATGGGTAAAGATGCCAAGTTTTTACTCACAGGTGATCCTGGACAAATAGATTTACCAAGACGCACCATTTCAGGATTAAAAGAAGCTTTGCTCATTTTGAAAAATGTAGAAGGCGTCGGTATGATATTTTTAGATGATAAAGATGTTATTCGTCATAAACTAGTTAAAAAGGTCATTGAGGCGTATAAGAGTATTGAAAACGTAGATTAGCAATAAACATAAACATATATAAATATTTAAGCCAGTTTTAACTGGCTTTTGTATTTAGTTTTGTTAGTTGGTATTCAGTGATATAGGGCTTTTACAGTGGATGTGTTCCAATAATTCTATAAACAATGCCAAAAGTCTTGTAACTTTTTACTGACAATCTTTTTGATCTTTGTATTCTAATCACAAAAAAGAATATAAAAATGAAAAAATTAGTATTAGTATTAGTTGCCATATTAGGATTTAGTCCCATTTTCGCGCAAGATGAGGAGGTAGATTTAACCGTTAATAATTCCTGGTTAAAAGTTGGTTTAACGGCTGGTCTTCCAGTGGGAGATGCCAGTGATGTTTCCGATTTTACGGTTGGTGCAGATATTAGAGGACAATATTTATTTAACCCAAATGTTGCCATAGGTTTTGCTTCTGGTTACACTCATTATTTTGCAAATGATGATTTTGAAGATTTTGGTGTGATTCCAGCAGCCGCATTTTTTAGATATTACTTTACACCAGACGGTTTATTTTTTGGAGCAGATGTAGGTTACGGTTTTTTAGCAAATATTGATGACAATGCAGGTGGTTTATACGTTAATCCACAAATTGGATACCACAATCGCGATTGGAACTTTTACGCCTATTACCAAAACACCTTTGCCGAAAACGATTTAAATTTATCCAATGTTGGAGTTGGTGTTACGTATAACATCCGATTCAATTAATATAAATTAATCAACAGCAGAAAAAAGGAGAACAATTTGTTCTTCTTTTTTCATTTAGATTTGTTTGACATTCAGAAACAATTTACTTTTACCAAAGAAACAATAGACACTTAAAATGAACACCATAACAGATACCAATTTCAATTTTCCTGGACAAAAAAGCCTGTATAAAGGTAAAGTTCGCGAAGTTTATAATATTAATAACGAGCAATTGGTTATGGTTGCAACCGATAGATTAAGTGCTTTTGATGTGGTAATGCCAAAAGGGATTCCCTACAAGGGACAAATTCTGAATCAGATTGCTACCAAAATGATGAAAGCTACGGAAGATTTGGTGCCAAATTGGTTGCTAGCTACACCAGACCCGAATGTAGCTATTGGACATTTATGCACGCCTTTTAAAGTAGAAATGGTGATTCGTGGTTATATGTCAGGACATGCGGCTCGTGAATATAAAGCTGGGAAACGCGTGCTTTGTGGAGTTGAAATGCCAGACGGCATGAAAGAAAATGACAAGTTCTCGGAACCGATTATTACACCTGCTACCAAAGCAGACATGGGTGATCATGATGAAGATATTTCACGAGAAGATATTTTAAAACGTGGCATTGTTTCAAAAGAAGATTATGTGGTATTAGAGGATTATACCCGAAAATTATTCCAACGTGGTTCTGAAATTGCCGCATCCAGAGGGTTAATTTTAGTGGATACCAAATATGAATTTGGGAAAACCAAAGACGGCCAAATTGTATTGATTGATGAAATCCATACGCCAGATTCCTCACGGTATTTTTATGCAGATGGCTATCAAGAACGTCAAAATAGAGGAGAAGATCAAAAACAATTGTCTAAAGAGTTTGTAAGGCAATGGCTGATTGCTAATAATTTTCAAGGATTAGAAGGCCAAACGGTTCCAGAAATGAGCGATGATTATATCCAAACCGTAAGCGAGCGTTATATTGAATTATACGAAAACATTACTGGTGAAACCTTTGTGAAAGGGGATGTATCGGATATTCAGAATCGGATTAAAGAAAATGTGGAAATTTATTTGAAGAAGTAGCCATTGACAAAAAAACGATACTAATTTGGTATATTTTTTTGTCTTTCGTTTATCGGTCTCGGCTATGAGTAGTTGCGTGGTTTAGCAATTAACTTTGCAAGTACACACCAAACTGAAAATCCGCAAAGATTTTCCAAATTAGGCGAGAACAAGCAATTACTTATAGCCATTGTTGGGCATAGTTTTTTTTAATTTTTATATGTGCTATTGCAATATGGATGTGCTAATTGTGCATTTCCAAAATTTCCTATTCCACCTTCTTCTTTCCTTTGGATATGGTCGATAGTTATTGAGTTTGTATGCATTCTAGCTTTACATATTTTACATCTTACAGCATTAGACAAAGCTTCTGTTATAAAAGCTGCTGATTTAGTTTCATCTGAAAAATCTTTTGATGTTATTAAACTATCATCAAAGTCAACGCCTTTTATGAATTTATACTCATCTAATTTTAGAACGTTTGAAATAGCTTCATTTTTAGATGAATTTTGCAATTCATTTATTAAATTTAATAAGAAATTTTTGATATGCGGAATTGCTTTAGATGAACTTCTATAGTGTCTTAAAATCTGTTGAATTACAAAATCGTAGTCAATTAATATTTCCTCAAAGTTTTCTCTACAATCTGTAAATTGTTTAAACCTTTTCTTTCTTTCCAATTCCATTAATAATTCTGTAACTGCAAAAAATGATGCAGTTTTATGTCTACCACCTTTTGAATAAAAATATACAGCGGGATGAAGACCTAAAGAAGAAGGATGAGTGCTATTAATAAGGTTAGATATTTTTTTACTCTTTTTTAAATATTCTATTGTTTTTTCTCCACTCACATCATCCTCTATTTTATCAATTTCGGATATTCGATTTACCATATTAACGTATTCGAAAATTAAAAGTGGACTTTGGCTTGAATAACCTTTTCCTCCAATTGGCAAATCAAGAGTTTTAACTGGATTTTTAAGTTTAGGTAAGAAAAAAGATTTGTTTATTTCCTCTGCTAATTGTTCTATTTGTTCAACTTTTTCTTTTTCAAATTTAGACCAATATTGATGTCCTTTGCCACCTTTAATTATTGCTCTAGATGCAATTCCATTTGGTTTTTTTCTTG
>CBFHJN010000249.1:0-4283 GCA_965655805.1 Flavobacteriaceae bacterium | reverse complement strand
TCCTTCTAATTCATAACCGTGATCTAAATGAATTTCTCCATTATGACCAACATTGTTATTTGTCATCCACTCTTGAAATTCTGTGTATTCAGCACCTTTATTTTGAGGAAATAAATAGTAGGATAATCGTATGGGCATTTCGCCTGCATCAGCGAGTAATTTTGTACCTGTGTAATCCTTTGGGAATTTATGACCACCACCACCTGCGTCTATTCCACTAGTGATACCAAAACTATTCAGTTCTCGGTAAAACTGTTTTGCAGAGTTTACCATTTGCTCTTCAGTTAAAGATGGTAATGCTCCAATGCGGGCATATAAGATTGTTGGATTAGGTTCTGCCAATAACACGCCTGTTAAATTGCCATTCCCATCTTTTTCAAATGAACTGCCTTCAGGTGCTTTTGTATTCTTATCTATGCCTAATGCATTTAAACCAGCCTGATTTAACCAAGCTCTACTGTATAAATACAATATATAGGTAGGAACATTTCCAGTAGCCTTATTAATTTCTTGTGGTGTTGGGAATCGTTTCTCTTCAAACTGAAAAGGGCTCCAGCCACCAATAACTCTTACCCATTGCCCTTCTGGTGTTCTTTCAGCTTGTTCTTTCAGCATTTTAAGTGCAGCCTTAATGGACTTCACTCCATCCCAACGTAATTCTGCATTAAAGAAACGACCACCTCTAGTTAAGTGTAAATGAGAGTCATTTAAACCAGGAATAAGTGTTCTACCATTGGCATCAATGATTTTAGTGCTTTCAGATTTTAACTTTAGAATATCTTGGTTTGAACCCGTAGCTAACACTTTGCCATCCTTTACTGCAATGGCTTCTGTAATTGTATTATTAGTATCCATTACCGCTACCTTTGCATTGGTGACAATTAAGTCCGCCACTTGTGTATTATTAGCTTTTTGTTTACAAGCAACTAGGACTACAGAAAAAATTAAAATTAGTATAAACCGTTTCATGTTATTTGATATTAATAAGCACTCTGCCATAAAGGGCAGAGTACCTCGCTATTAATCAATTAGTGCTTATCCGCACCTTCTTTGATCCAACTACTCATTGTTGAGATATAATCCATACCTAAACCATATGCTCCTCCATATTTTTTAGCTAATTTGGCCACATCAGCATATTTTCCAACTCTAGCCCAGTCTCTATGCAACTCTAATAAATATTGCATAGATGTCATTGGTACAACACCTGCTTGAATCATTCTAGCTACAGCCATATCATGAGCTTCTTTAGATACACCGCCACTTGCGTCTGTAATTACATATACTTCGTAACCATCCTCTAAGGCTGATAAAGCCGGAAGTGTTACACAGATTTCTGTCCAAAGACCAGCAATTACTATACGTTTTTTACCAGTTTTCTTTACAGCTTCTACAATTCTTTTGTCTTCCCATGCATTCATAGTTGTTCTATCTATATAGGTAGATTCATTGCCGTAGTACTCTTTAATTTCTGGGAAAATGGGTCCACTAAAGGACTTTTCTGCAACTGTAGTTACAATTGTTGAAACATTAAATAATTTTGAAGAGCCTGCCACCAAACCAGTATTGTTACGAAGTGTTTGAATATCTATGGATTGTACTGCGAAAGCCATTTGACCTTCATGGTCAATTAAGATAAGTGCGTGGTCATCTGCATCCAAAAGGGACTTACCTGCCAAATTTGGATCATTGTTAGGATTCTGAGCAAAAACGTTTAACGTTAGCGCTAGAATAAATACGAGTGTTAATTTTATTGTTTTCATTTTTAATTTAATTTGTGTCATTATTGACAGTTTTAATTATTTATTTTGTGTCTTAATAAGTCTTTCTTATCTATGACGTCTTTTACTATTCCAGATATAAATTCTGGAAATTTTCAAAGCATTCGAAATTTGATTGTTGTTAAGAGTTTTCATTTTATGATTAGTAATTAAAATTTTCTTTCAGATTTTTATTTGAACGTCATTGGAACCTCCATTAATAGCAATTCGGTATTTGAATCCGCTTTAATATCTATTTGATTAATATCCCAAACACCAAATCCATCTCTATTATTTAAGGACTGATTATTTACAGATACATCGCCTTTGAGTACAAATACATACACTCCGTTTTCATCAGGGTTGTTTAATTGATATGTTAACCTCTTGCCTTCTTCAAGATTTGTCATATTAAACCATGCGTTTTGTTGTATCCAGACTCCATCATCATCAGGAAAAGGAGATAAAACTTGTTGAAACTGGTTGCTTCGGTCATTAATATTTAGAGAAATTTGATCGTAACGTGGGATTGTATTTTTCTTATCGGGAAATACCCAAATCTGAAGAAATTTAACCTCCCTATCTTTGTTTTTATTATACTCTGAATGGGTAATACCTGTTCCTGCACTTAATACCTGAATGTCACCAGATTTGATAACAGTAACATTATCCATGCTATCCTTGTGCTCCAAATCCCCTTCAATCGGAATAGAGATAATCTCCATATTTTGATGTGGATGCGTACCGAACCCCATGCCAGGAGCAACTCTATCATCGTTTAAAACTCGTAAAACGCCAAATTGCATTCTATCTGGATTATGATAGTTAGCAAAACTGAATGTGTGTTTTGATTGCAACCAACCATGGTTTGCATCTCCTCTTGTGTCTGCCTTATGTAGTACTGTGTTCATAGTTTTATTTTCTTTGTTAGGTAAATGATTAAAACCTAGTTTCTCATTTTCAATATTAGAAATTGTCTTTGCTTTGTTTACTTTAGCCAAGGCAGTTAATCCTAAAATTGAAAGTGAACTACCTGCTATTGTCTTTTTTAAAAATTCTTTACGCTTCATTGTAATTTCATTTGGCATATTATAGTCTATTCTTGTGCCAAAAATGTAATCATCTGATATACAGGTATATAATTAATTTTAATTCATTAATATTATTCTCATTATGAAGAAATTTCTATTATATGAGAATATTTTGTCTATTTTTATAAGATAAATTGGAAGAGTAATGAATCAAGACAAACAAGAATTACAGGTTAAGGAATGGCTTGTAGAGGCTTTACCATATGAAGTTATGTGGATGAATGAAGATGGAAATATTGTGTATGCAAATAGTAAATTTTGCAATCGCCTAGGCTATAAAAAGTCAGAGATAGTTAAGCTTTCTATATTTGACATTAATAGTACCGTTACTAATGAGAGTTGGAAGTCACATTTCGAAATCGTAGAGAAAAAGAAAATTCACAATTTTAAAGCGACACATAAAAATAAGAAGGGTAAATTTTATGAAGTGGAGGTTTTTGTTCAGTTTTTCTCAAATAATGGAAAAAAAATGGCCTGTGCAATAGTTAATGATATTACTCAATCTGTTTTTTATAAAAACTTAATGGATAATACGCAAACCATTGCTAATATTGGTGGTTGGGAATTAAATTTACAAGATGGCTCTCTAATTGCAACAGAAGAGGCGTTAAAAATATTCAATACTAAAGAAGCTGATGATTTAACACCTGCCAACATCATACATTATTTTAAAGATTCAAATGCGGTAAAAAACCTGTTAAGAGGTGTTATGAGAAAAGCACTTTCATATGATGAAATTTTAGAAACTAAAGAAACTCATTCCCGGTATATTAGATCTTCTACTAAACCAGTGCTAAAAGGAGGTAGAGTTTATAAAATAGTAGGAGTATATCAAGATGTAACCCAACAACAAAACAAGGAGAATGCGTTACAATTGTTTAAGGAAATAATTGACAATGCTGAAGACTTAATTTATGTATATAATAGAAAAGGCGATATCATACACTATAGTAATTCCTTAATAAAAAAATTAGGTTATAGTAGAAAGCAATTAGAGACCTACAACATATACGATTTAGACCCAGCTGTCACACCAGATTGGTGGGCTCATCATTTTGATAAAATTGTAGCAAAAGGATCTTTACAGTTTGAATGGTTAGTTATACGTAAAGATGGAACAAAATTTCCCGTAGAAATTACGGCCAATCATTTAGAGTATAATGGTGAGGATTTAAATTGTGCTGTTGTAAGAGATATAACTGAAAGAAAAATACGAGATTTAAAACTCTTTGAAGCTTTGGAGGAAATTAAATCATTGAAAGAGCGTCTTGAAAACGAAAACGAATATTTACAAGAAGAAATTAGTAATAAAATTAATTTTAACAATATCATATGCATAAGTGATGCTTATAAAAAAGTGCTAAATCAAGTAAATCAAGTAGCGCCAACAGAAACCACTGTTTTAATAACAGGCGAATCAGGGACTGGAAAA
>CBFHJN010000248.1:0-4297 GCA_965655805.1 Flavobacteriaceae bacterium | reverse complement strand
GCCAATGGTTATTGTCCTGGTAAAAGAAGATTGTCTCCAGATATGGTAACAAAAAAATGGGCTGCTATGCGCTCCGATTTAAAAATAGATAATAACATTCATTGGTATTCATTAAAAGATACCGGAATAACGGATTTGTTACGCGCAGGTGTTCCTATTATATCCGTAAGAGATCAAGCAAGGCACCATAGCTCCAACCAAACGGATACTTATACGCCTAAAGAAATTAGGAAGTCAGATTTAAACATTAAGGTATCGAACGTGAAATTTCATTAATTTAAGTTGTTATGGTAATTTCTTTTGTGGCTTCTAATCCTGAAGCATTCTTAACTTTTAAACGGATTACAAAATTAGCATCTGGTGTTCCAGTAGTAGGGATGGTTAATTTACTAATGGAATGCGCATTGTTTTCTTGCGTAAACTGTATAAACGTGTGGTTTGTTGGCATAGAAACTATTTCCCAGAAATAAGTTAACCATTGGTTTTGTGGGTCTGTTGTAAAATTGGCATATACCTTGACTTCATAATATGGCAAACCAAAACGCGTGTCGCCATATAAAACAGCTGCATAGGTGTCCGTTGGTGTGGAATTGGTTGCAGAAATAGATGTTACAATTACTGGCGGATCTATACCTTCAGTTGGAGGTGTTACAATAGGATCAAACGTGAAGGTTGGTTTATTCTGCATTTTAAACAACTTCATAGTCATTTTTTCGAATAAACTATTTATGGAACTTCGGTTTATCGTTTCAGCTACAAAAAAGTTATTATGCATAAAAATTTGACTTTCAGCATCTAATTTACTAGATATATAGACAGGCAAATTTAAAGTAGCATCATATACTTGTGCGTTCAAGAGACTGTAATACCAAGCACGCAAAAAATAATGAATAAACCCTTCGCGTGTAAATGAAATAGTTTCATCGCCAATAAATGGTTTGGCATTGGCATCATTATCAAAAAACAAAACAGACATGCCACCTTGCGATTGGACCGATAAAGCTTCGGTTGTGAAATTAACAGGCAAAGGCTCTAAAGGAATGGTTATGTCGTCAAAATCAATTGCATCTAAAATGAAATTACCTTCTTTATCCAAATGAATAATTTCTTCATTAGCAAATTTAATAGTATAGCCTAATATTTTATTAAGTGTAATTTCGGGTTCAACAGATTGGTGTTTTGTTAAATTAATGATTGAATCGGTTGATCGGTCTAGTTTAAAAAAGTCTAGGGTTACTGTTTTAGCTACATTATCGACTACTGATGATAAATTGAATGATTCTTTAACCGATTCAATCATTTTTGAAACGGTTATATCTGGCACCAAGGCAGCTAATTCAATTTCCTGATAATAAAGTGGGCGTTCCGTTCCGTTAGTTGTTTTTTCAACATCCATGGAGTAGAATGTTTCTGGCTCACATTCCACACGAATTTGAAACACACCGCCTTCTTCACCTAATTCAATATCAATATTTAAGTCTATTTCAATAGAAAAACTATCTGAACCAGACTCGCTATAAGCCACACGATTAGAACCACCAATTAATGCGTTATTATACAAACAGTATAAGCGTACATTATCGCCTACTAAAAAGAAATCTCCAGATATTTTTACTTTAATATTATAGGAACCATGGTCATGTATGGTTTGCGCATGTCTGTATAGGTTTCTAGAAAAGGAATCGTCACTTGGAGCATCTTGCATAAAAATTAACCGAATTTCTTCAGTTACAGATAATGCTGCATTGGAATAATAAATAGGATCTGGATTAAAATATTGGCATTTCTGCAAATATTCATTTGTCATAAAATCACCTAAAACCGTATAACCTATTTGGGCAAAAATGAATACAATTATTTCTTGAATGTATATAAATGGACGCAACTCGGTCATGCGTGGACGTGGAACACCAACCGAATCGAAAAAAGGCTCCTTATATGTTCCGTTTTCGCATTCGTTTATAAACCCGGAATATGGTCCCCATTTACTGCTTTCGTGTGTTTCTGGCGAATACACTTCTGTAAAATTAATTTTAGTTGTTGGATAGCTTTCAAACTTTCGCGCATTAGCAAATGTGTACATATCGCTTCCAATATCGATACTTGGCCATGGTAAAGAACGCAACGGCCGTTTTAAAATAAGTAGCTTTTCAATATTAATGTAGAAAACAGAATCAATACTATCTTTAATTTTCAGTATCTGGAGTTCAGCATCAAAAAACCGATCGTCACGAAACAACTTCCCTTTAATATTTTTATTAGCACCTTTACTATTATGGTGCGAAACAAAATTATAGAAATCTATAAAATTGCGCTCATTAGGAATTTTAAAAGGAAAGGAATGCTGCTTGATTAAATCTGTATAAAAGAAACTGTTTTTATCAGAAAACCGAATATTCAAATGGGTTAAATCAAATTTAAAAGATTCCGTTATAAATATTGTCATTTTTAGTTAGTTTGAATTTAAAATCTTCGTTTTTATCGGTTGTTCTCGTTTTTTGCTTATTTATTTTTTGCGTACCATTTGGAATAATACGTTTTAAACCATCGGCTTTTAAAAACATGTTAAAGGATTTCATCAGCGCATCCATTGCTGAAAATTGGCTATTATGCCAAACATAACCTGTGTTAATCTTATAGGATGTAAGTATTGATAACTCTGAAGTAGTCAGTTCTGAAGTATGGCCATTTTTTCGTTGAAACTCGGTTGGTTTATAACCATCTTCATCTTCAAAATCGCCTGTGAATTCTATACAACTTAATGCGCCAAACTGATTTTGAAATAAAATTAAGTTTTGTTCAAAGCCAACCTTGAAAATAGAGAAACTACCTAAATCCATAGTAGATTCATCTGCAAAAATGAATTGTAAATCTATGCTTTGCGTTGTTAATGCTAATGCGCTAACAGGAATTGACAGCGTGTGTAAGGTTTTAGTTGTAGCTGGTAGTGTTAATGCTATTTCAGTGGTGTTTACCTTTATTTTTGTGGGTGTGGTTGCAGATAAGAAACTAAAGGTTAAAATCTTTTTTGGCGTTCCGTAATTAGCTTGTGCTGTTGGCAGAAGCGTTTTAGTTCCTGAAGCAAAATCGGTAAATAAAACAGGCGTTATGTTGCCAAGCATTAAATAGAAATCAATAGTTTCTGTATCTAATTCTTCAGACTCTCTAATTTCTGTCATAACCACATTAACGGCTGCAATATCAAAATCATGTAACACAATAGCGCTCGTGTCAAAATCCAAATCGTTGAATTTCTGCGTGATCAAGCTATGAATGTAATTTTCAAAGTATAATTCAGCACTTCCAGAAAAGAAAGGCACCTCAAACGGATGTGTCCATGTTTCGCCATTAAAATCCACGGTTAAAACTACGGACAGGAATGTATCTTCTTCTTCGGAAGTTACAATTATTTTGTTCTCATTAAGCGTTCCGTAAAGGTAGCCATTGGTGTAATTACCTGTGTATATCATGATTGTCTGGTATTCTTTAAAATGCGTTCATACTCATTATCTAGGTCTTTTTGGCGCTGAAATTCTTCCATATCGCGAACAATGTAACCCTTGAATCCTGCGTCTAGTTTTTCATTTAATTTAAGCAGAACATCCATTAAAACAGAAAAGCTTATCGTATCTGGGCTTTGTGCCGTTTCGCCTCCAGGAGTAAAACTAACATCTGGCGTGCTAGAACTTGTAGCGCCTCCATTAAAATATTTACCTAATCCCGAAACACGTTCATTTTCAAGAAACTGAAAAGTTTGCGCATACTTTGGATCCTGTGTCATAAATTTTGGTGCCACCCATTCATCTTCGTGAACGACTCCTGTAACTGGTCCAAACTCATCATTATACAAACCCTTCTTTCCGGTATTACCACCATAAAAGAATTGAGGCATTTTTTCTTCTTTAGTTGTTGCTATTTTGCGCACATTTGCTAATCCTGAAGCAATAGCAGCTGCAGCAGCAATTGCTCCTAATGCAGGACCTATTGGGACAATAGTTGAAAGGGAATTATAAGAGTTGCTGATTGATACGTTGCCATAACAGTTTCCGCAATTTTAATAGCTTTAAATGCTGCTGTGTTTTTGTTAAAAAGCGATGCTGCGTTGTTTAAGCCATCCCTTAACATATCTAATTTCTGATTTTCAGTAAGTTCAGTCCATAAAACCTCTTGTCTTTTTAATTCGCGCTTACCTTTATCAAAGGTGTCATCAATTTTGGCTTGTTTAGTAGCGTATTTGTGAATAATAGCCGCTTTCAGCTGTTCTGCTTTTTCGGTTTCGGCTACTTTAGCAAGTTCT
>CBFHJN010000247.1:0-4314 GCA_965655805.1 Flavobacteriaceae bacterium | reverse complement strand
CACTATGAACTTCATCCATTCCTGGACATTCATTTGGACACATTAACATCCATTTGCCATCTTCTTGAACCCGTTTCATAAACAAATCGGATATCCACATGGCATAAAATAAATCGCGTGCACGCATTTCTTCTTTTCCATGATTCTTTTTCAAATCTAGAAAATCAAAAATATCAGCATGCCAAGTTTCAATATACATGGCGAAACTGCCTTTTCGCTTTCCGCCACCTTGATCTACATAACGCGCTGTATCATTAAAAACCTTTAACATAGGAACAATTCCGTTGGATGTTCCGTTAGTACCAGAAATATAACTTCCTGTAGCGCGAATGTTGTGAATAGCTAAACCAATACCTCCAGCAGATTGCGATATTTTAGCTGTTTGTTTCAAGGTGTCATAAATTCCATCAATACTATCATCTTTCATGGTTAATAAAAAGCAAGATGACATTTGCGGTTTTGGTGTACCGGAATTAAAAAGTGTTGGTGTTGCGTGTGTAAAATATTTTTTAGACATCAACTCATAGGTTTCTAAAGCGGCATCCAAATCATTTAAATGAATACCTATAGAAACACGCATGAGCATGTGCTGCGGTCTTTCAGCAATTTTGCCGTTTAGCTTTAATAAATACGAACGTTCCAGGGTTTTGAATCCGAAATAATCATAACCAAAATCGCGATTATAGATAATTGTAGAATCTAATTTATCCTTATTATCCATAATAACTTGGTACACTTCATCAGATAATAAAGGCGCATCTTTTCCAGTTCTTGGATTTACGTAGGTATACAAATCATGCATAACCTCACTAAAGGTTTTCTTAGTATTTTTATGTAAATTAGAAACAGAAATTCGTGCAGCTAAACGTGCATAATCTGGATGAGCGGTTGTCATGGTTGCTGCAATTTCAGCTGCTAAATTATCTAGCTCACTAGTAGTAACACCATCGTAAAGACCTTCTATAACTCGCATAGCAACCTTAAGTGGATCTACCAATTCGTTTAAACCATAACACAGCTTTCTAACTCTAGCCGTGATTTTGTCGAACATCATGAGTTCTTTTCTACCATCTCTTTTTAATACATACATAATTTTACACGTTTTTTTGTTTTTTCCTAATACACCTAACAGGAAAATGGATTAATTAGCTAAAAGGGGTGTTCTAATTTCTATAGAATTTAGAACTTTTTGTTTATATAAACGTATAGCAGGAAAATGGTTGGACGAACATCCAAGTACTTTTGCTATTAACGATTATTTTAGGGTTTTTTATTTAAAAATCAGCGTCAAAACTGAACTTATCTTTCTCTTCTTCTTTATTAAGAACACCTGCTTTTTGGTATTCTGACACGCGCTTTTCAAAGAAATTAGTTTTTCCTTGCAAGGAAATCATATCCATAAAATCAAAAGGATTGGCTGTGTTGTATTCTTTTTCACAATCCAATTCACTTAACAATCTATCGGTTACAAACTCTAAATATTGCGACATCAATTTGGCGTTCATACCTATTAAACTAGCAGGTAAGGACTCGGTAATAAATTCACGTTCAATATCTAGTGCGTCAATTAAAATTTCGCGAATACGCGCTTTAGGAACTTTATTTACAAGATGTTTATTGTGTAAATGCACGGCAAAATCACAATGCACACCTTCATCACGAGAAATAAGTTCGTTTGAAAATGTTAAACCTGGCATTAATCCACGTTTTTTCAACCAGAAAATAGAGCAAAATGCACCTGAAAAGAAAATACCTTCAACAGCTGCAAACGCAATTAAGCGTTCACCAAAACTTGGTGATTCAATCCATTTTAAAGC
Source organism: Flavobacteriaceae bacterium (assembly GCA_965655805.1). Classification (GTDB taxonomy): domain Bacteria; phylum Bacteroidota; class Bacteroidia; order Flavobacteriales; family Flavobacteriaceae; genus Algorimicrobium. The sequence goes on along the minus strand of CBFHJN010000247.1, from coordinate 2,497 downwards.
CCAATCTGCTTTTTTCTTAATAGCAGGAAAATTGTCTAAAGCATTAAAAAGTTGATCTTTCTCAACCTCATCTTTTACATATGTATCTATTAATAGCGAATAGGTTTCGCTATGAATGTTTTCCATCATAATTTGGAAACCATAGAAAAATTTGGCTTCACTATACTGGACTTCATTAATGAAGTTTTCGGCCAAATTTTCATTTACAATCCCATCACTGGCCGCAAAAAATGCTAATATATGTTTAATAAAATAACGCTCATCATCGTTTAATTTACTTTTCCAATCTGTAAGATCTTGATGTAAATCAATTTCTTCAGCAGTCCAAAAACTGGCTTCCGATTTTTTATACCATTCCCAAATATCGTTGTGTTGAATAGGAAAAATTACAAAACGATCTTTGTTTTCTTGAAGAATAGGTTCCATTTGATGAGACATTAGTAGTGTTTTTAAGAGTGAATAATTTGAGATGTACTGTGACTAACAAAGATTGAAAAATGTATCTGTAATTGAAAGGTAATGTTATAAACATTGTCAACAAGTTTTTAACAAACCAGTATTCACGCAGCCCCTCAAACTATTTGACTCAAAATAGTTTAACATGTTTATTTGCAGATGTTTAGACTGCTTTAAAAACAGCAAACCATGTAGGAATTAACTTGTTAAACATAGGCTAACGAGTGATAATTGCTATAAAAATAACAGAAATAAAGTGGTAGGATTGCTGCATAAAAAAAGAGCGAATAAATTCGCTCTTTATAACTTACTAAATAATGAGATTAAAACCAAAAAGCTGGATTTCTCCAGCTTTTTGTTGATTATTAGCATATACCCTTTAATAAATGCTTAATCGTATAATAATTTAATAGCACTGCTAATATCAGATAATTTCAAAGAATTTACTTACACTTTTGTATAGTTGGTTATAAATTATGTGTATTCGGTAAAATAACGAATAGATAAAATAGCATGCTATTTTTACTTTAATATCAAAACAAATTACCTACCATTTATAGCTAATAAAAGTTCTTAATTATTATATTTGAAACTATGATACGAGCTGTAATTGTAGACGACGAGCAAAAAGCGATTGAGAGTTTATCTTGGGAGCTTACAAATTTTAGTGAAGAAGTAGAAATAATAGCCACCTTTACAAAGCCAGAGGAAGCCATTGATTATTTAAACGCAAACAAGCCAGATTGTGTTTTTTTAGATATTAACATGCCAACCATGGATGGGTTTCAATTTTTAGATAAATTATCTGAAAAAGATTTTTCTGTAGTTATAACAACCGCCTATAATGAATATGCCTTAAAGGCTTTAAAGCACGAAGCCATTGATTATCTTCTAAAACCCGTTGATTCTGATGACTTAAAGGAAACATTAAAACGGATAAAAAAACATAATTCTTCGGCTTTTCCGGTTGCCAAAATTGAAGAGATTCTTATAAACTTCAATAAAAATTTTAATCAGAAGAAAATCACCTTAAATACCGACGGCAAGTTAATATTTCTGGAAACTGATAATATTATATACATTGAATCTGATGGAAATTATAGCACATTTGTAATGGCAGACAACCAGAAGATTTTAGTAACTAAAAAGCTAAAAGAAGTAAATGCTCTTTTGCCTGAAAATTACTTTTTCCGAATTCATAATTCTTACATTATAAACCTTAATAAAATAAAAGAGTTTATAAAAAATGACGGCTATGTCGTTATGCAAACCAATGAAAAAATTCCAGTTGCCAGACAACGTAAATCCGATTTTCTAGATAAAGTTTAAGCCACTATGAAAACTAATCCTTCCGGTAAACTTTTTAATAGTTGCTTATTCCTAGTTATATTCCTAGGCTTCATACACTCCAGTTTTTCACAAGAACCCGATTTAAAAGCTTTTTATAAAACGGTAGATAGCGTTTTAAATAAAAAGCCTGCAAGTCATGCTGTTTTAGACACCATTTTTCGTGATGTCAAATCAGACACTATAAAGCTTTCTTACTTGGTGCATAAAAGCCATAAAAACGACTATCCTGATGGTGAATGTTATGCACTAAACACCTTGGGTAACTACTTTAGAAACACATCGGATTATGACCAAGCTATCACCATATACAACAAAGCGCTTTCGGCCGCCAGACGCGGAAAAAACCTTGAAATGGAAGTGATAAGTTTAAATATGTTAGGTGTTGTTTACAGGCGTATGGATGCTATTCGGTCTGGTTTAGATTACCACAAACAAGCACTGGATTTAGCCGAAAATGCACCAGAAAGAACATTGGAATTAAAACGAAGTATTGCTGTTTCTCAAAACAGCATGGGGAATATTTATTTGGCTTTAAAACAATATGATTTAGCCCTTACACAGTTTTATAAATCGTTAGCCGTTGAAGAAGAACTGAACAACAAACTCGGTTTGGCCATTAATAATCATAATATTGGATATGCCAAAGAAAAAACGGGTTTATATGATGAAGCTCTTGAGTATTTCAATAAAT
>CBFHJN010000246.1:0-4334 GCA_965655805.1 Flavobacteriaceae bacterium | reverse complement strand
TCATTTGGTGGATTATCAAAAAGCTTTAACCCTTTATAACAATAGTCAATATCAAGCGGCTCAATCGTTATTCAAAGAACTAAAAAAAACGGCAGAAACCGATGATTTAATAGCCGATTGTGATTATTATGTTGCTAATTGTGCTATACGTTTAAACCAGCAAAATGCGGATAAATTGATAGAGGATTTTGTTGAAAACCATCCAACTAGTACCAAACGGAATTCCGCCTTCTTGGATGTAGCCGATTATTATTTTGCCAATGGAAAATATGCCTATGCCAAAAAATGGTATGACCGTGTGGATGAAAATAGTTTGTCGCGAGTCGAACGCGATAAATTCAGCTTTAACAATGGCTATGTAGCATTTACGACTAAAGATTATAAAACGGCAAGAAACTATTTATCCCGATTAGAAAATTCTTCAGAATACGGTTCGCAAGCCAAATATTATATCGGCTTTATGGCTTATGAAAGCGATGATTATCAAGAAGCCAATACCTATTTTGACCAAGTAAGCGATCAGGAAAAATACAAAGAGAAACTATCCTATTACCAAGCGGATTTAAACTTTAAGCTAGGAAATTTTGACGAAGCCATTAAACTCGCCAAGGCGCAATTGCCAAAAAGTAATCGTGATGAAATTTCAGAACTTAATAAAATTATTGGCGAAAGTTATTTCAACCAACAAAAATATGCCGAAGCTATTCCATTTTTAACCGAATATCAAGGTAAAAATGGCAAGTGGAATAATACAGATTATTATCAGTTAGGCTATGCACATTATAAACAAGGCGATTTTGAAAAGGCTATTTCCGAGTTCAATAAAATTATTGATGGTAATAATTCAGTTGCGCAAAATGCTTATTATCATTTAGGCGAGAGTTATATTAAGTTGAATAAAAAGCAGGAGGCTTTAAATGCGTTCCGAAATGCCTCACAAATGGATTTCGATTTAAAAATTCAAGAAGATGCGTGGTTAAACTATGCGAAAATTAGTTATGACATTGGAAATCCATATCAATCGGTTCCGCAGGTACTAAATACCTATATAGAAACATATCCGAATTCGACCTATAAAGACGAAATTGAAATATTATTAATTGATTCCTATATAACCTCTAAAAATTATCAGGAAGCTTTAAAACTATTGGAAGGCAAGCGAAGTTTCGCCAGTAAAGAAGCCTATCAAAAAGTGACATTCTATCGTGGTTTGGAGTTATATAATGACGGAAATTTTCAGGATGCGAAAGCGTTATTTGAAAAATCGATAAAAGAAGCCATTAACGAAACCTACACCACAAGAGCAACCTTTTGGAAGGCGGAAACCGATTATAATTTAACTAATTATGATAATGCTTTAATTGGTTTTAAACAATTTCAACAGTCAAACACAGCAGCTACAACGCCTGAATTTAGAAACAGCGATTATAATGTTGCCTATACCTATTTCAAACAAAAAAACTATACCAAGTCGAGCGAGTTTTTTAATAAATTTCTTCAAGGAACGGATTTAGATCCAGTGCGATTAAACGATACCTATTTGCGTTTAGGAGATGCGCATTTTGTGTCTAGTAATTATTCTGCAGCAATCAATGCCTATGACAAAGCGGTTAAAATGAATAAGGTGGATGCCGATTATGCTTTTTTTCAGAAAACACTGAGTGAAGGTTATGATGGGAAATCATCTGAAAAAATTAGTGGCTTAGAAACATTTATTCAGAAATATCCAAATTCAACCCTTCGTGATGATGCTATGTATGAGTTAGGGAATTCTTATATCAAAGCCAACAAAACAGTGGATGCCATGAAAATGTACGACCGTTTAGCACGCGAGAACCCAAGTAGTATTTTTGTGTCTAAAGCCTTATTGCGTCAAGGTTTAGTGCATTATAATGCCAGCAGAAACAACGAAGCGCTTGACAAATTTAAAACAGTAGCTACTAATTATCCTAATACAGCCGAAGCGAATCAAGCAGTTTCAACAGTTCGTTTAATTTATATTGATTTAGGTCGCGTGGATGAATATGCGTCTTGGGTACAAACTTTGGATTATGTGTCTGTTACCGATGCCGATTTGGATAACGCAACTTACGAATCTGCTGAAAAGAAATATTTAGATGGTAAAACAGATGATGCTATTAAGCAATTTAATGGGTATTTAAACCAGTTTCCAAAAGGACTTCACAACGTCCAAGCCCATTTTTATGTAGCACAATTGTATTTTAAAACCGATTTAAAAGAAAATGCGGCGCCACATTACCAAGCTGTACTGGACAATCCATCAAGTGAGTTTACGGAGGAGTCCTTATTACGTTTATCACAAATTCAGTTGGATGCTAAAGATTGGTTGGCTGCTATTTCAGTACTTAAACGCTTGGAAACAGAAGCACGTTTTCCACAAAATGTGGTCTATGCGCAGTCTAACTTAATGAAAGCGAATTATCAGTTAAATAAATACAATGAAGCAGTTGCTTATGCTGAAAAGGTGTTGCAACAATCTAAAATTGATAATAAAATCACCAGTGATGCCTATATTATTATTGCACGTTCTGCCATGAAGACCAATGATGAAATGCGTGCGAAAACAGCATATGCGGAAGTAGAAAAAACAGCATCTGGAGAAACAGCAGCCGAAGCATTTTATTATAAAGCGTATTTTGAAAATAAGGCTGGAAATCATGAGGCCTCCAATGAAACGATTCAGAAATTAGCCAAAGATTATTCAGGTTACAAAAAGTATAGTGCCAAAGGCTTGGTGCTCATGGCAAAAAACTACCATGCCTTGAATGATGCGTTTCAAGCCACCTATATTTTAGAAAGTGTTATTGAAAATTTCAAGGATTATGACGATGTCGTTACCGAAGCTCAAAATGAACTCACTAAAATTAAATTAGAACAGGCAAAAACCAACGCATCCGTTCAGGAAGAAAATCCATCAGGTAACTAATTGGATATACGTATTATGACAAAACAGCAGCAATTTCAGCAATCAAAACATACATCTATGCGCAAGCAATTTCAAATTATATTTACGACTTTATTCCTGTTTACAGCAGTCTTTTCTTGGGCTCAAGAACGTGACAAAGATACCTTGGACACCAACGTCATTAACGTAGTAAAACCTTATACGCCTTCAATTTCTGATGCCTTTAAGGTAAAAGAAACACCATCATTAGATGACGATGTTACGGCAACTAAAAAAGATATAGAGTATAATATTTTTTCTATTCCTGTTGCATCTACGTTTACACCAGCAAAAGGAAAAGCAGCCGTTTTAGACAAACAAAAAGCACCCAAATTATACGACAATTATGCGTCATTAGGTTTTGGAAGTTACACGAGTGTTTTGGGCGAATTATATTTGAATCATGCCATTAGCAGAACGGAAACCGTAGGTGGCTATTTCACCCATCACTCATCGCAAGGTGGAATTGACGATTTGCTATTAGACGATAATTTTTATAATACCAAACTGCAAGCAACATACGGTCAAAACAATCGTGATATGTCCTGGAATGTCAATCTTGGTGGTTTGCACCAAAAGTATAATTGGTATGGCATGCAGCAACCACTTTTTACCGATGTAGATGCCGAAGGCGTAGATGCTGGACATATGTTTTATGGTGTTCATGTTGGTGGTGATGTAACCTTTGAAGACACCTATATCGATAAAGGAACGGTTCTTTTTAGGCATTTTGGCGATGACAATGGCTCTGGTGAAAATCATTTTAATGCGAAGATTTCATCGGATATAGCGATTAGCGATTTCGAAATTAACATCGAGTTAACCATCGATTATTTAGGTGGTAGTTTTGATAGGAACTATGTTACGATTGACGAATTGAAATACGGGAATTTCAATATTGGCTTGGCGCCAACCTATCAATTAATTGAAGATGATTTAACATTAGATTTGGGTGTTACTCTCGTGTATTTGAATGATACCGAAGCAGGCGACAACAAGTTTTATATCTACCCAAATATCTCAGGATCTTATCGTGTGGTTGATGAATTGGTTATTGCTTATGGTGGTATTAAAGGCGGTTTAATTCAAAACACCTATTATAGTTTTGCGCAGGAAAACCCCTTTGTTTCGCCAACATTAGGCATTATTCCAACAGATCAACAATATCATGCATTTGTTGGGTTGAAGGGAAAAATATCCAATAGTATGGGCTATAATGTAAACGGATCTTATAAAGCGGAAAGTGATAAAGCCTTATTCCGAAACAATTTGATCCCTTTTGGTTTCGAATTAAATGAAGCCTATCAATATGGGAATTCGTATGGAGTGGTTTATGACAATCTATCAACCTTTTCATTTGGTGGTGAAT
>CBFHJN010000245.1:0-4356 GCA_965655805.1 Flavobacteriaceae bacterium | reverse complement strand
TTACTAGTCGCATTTTATGGGCAGGTTAATGCACAATCGGATTGTTCAGTCAGTAATGCAGCTCCAGTAACTAATATTGTTTACATTAATCCAGAAAGAGCAAATCAAAGTGTAGCCTTTGATTTTCCCGTAGACGCTTACACGGAATTTACTTTAACTTCTTTAACCGTAAAAATGGCTACTGCTAATCTGGCAACACTTAATCCAACAGGTGACGTTACTGTTTATGCAGAAGTAGCTGGTGTTCCAGGTACTGTTGTAAGTGCTGAAACTATTACACCAACTGTAATAACCGAAGCACCTATTAGTACGTTTGCAATTTATACAGTTACTTTTACATTTGCAACACCTGTGGTTTTAGATAATTCCGCTGGAGCTGATGCTGTAAATTATTGGATTGGTTTTGTAATGGGAAATACGTCTAATGGTGATACTGGTGTTACAGCAGGATCATTGGTTGCAGGACAAGCTTATGCCTCTAAACGAGATGACACCACTCCTCCAAATACATGGGCTGTTTCTAATTCAGCACCAGATCCAGATTTAGATGGAACATATACTTTTACTGGTACTTGTTTGTTGAGTACAGCAGACCACGCTTTAGCTAGTATTTCTATATCTCCGAACCCTAGTAAAGATTTTATTAATATAAAAATGGCTAATCCAGAAAGTATTGAAATGGTAGAATTATTTGATATTTCGGGAAAAAGCGTTTTTAAGATTGAAAATACTACTAAAATTAATATTTCAAACTTAAATGATGGCGTTTACATGTTGCGACTGCGAACCAATACGGGAAGCATAACTAAAAAAATCGTTAAAATTTAACGGAATACTATCATAAATAAAAAGAGCGTTTTAAACCATTTAAAACGCTCTTTTTATTTCTACAATAATCAGTATTTCATTTAACTTAAATGCGTACACCTACAGGTAACATTTTCTTGTACTGCCTATTCTTTCTTATAAACCTTGCTATTTCAGGGCTTGTAGGAACAACACTTAAATTTCGTTCTTGAATGTGGTTAAAAACAATTATAATAAATTCATTTTGAAATGATTCTGAATAAATACCTTCTGGTATGATGAGTTTCGTTAAAAATATTTTTCGTTCTTGAAGGGAGTATTCGATTTTTGCTAATTGATCGTCCATTTTTAATTCAAACTGACGCAAAAAATCATTGTCAATGAGTTCATGTTCTTCTATCATAATATTCTTTTTATTCAATGGAATTATAGGGAGTGCAAACTAATTTTGTCTAGTTTTGTAACGCAAATTTACAAAAAATTATTGTTAATTGTAGTATTAATGGCTTTTAAAACCTTATGAATCAAGATATAATACATGTTTATTTTATGCCTGGAATGGCTGCTAATCCAACTATTTTTGAATATATAAAACTCCCAGAAAATCAATTTAAAATACATTGGTTAGAATGGCAAATTCCGGAAAATAACGAATCATTATCCAATTATGCGATACGGTTGTCAAAACAGATAACGGAAAAGAATGTAGCATTAATAGGCGTGTCTTTTGGAGGTGTTTTAGTTCAAGAAATGAGTAAACACCTAGATTTGAAACGATTAATTATTATTTCAAGCATTAAAAATAAACAAGAAATGCCAAATCGGATGAAAATTATGCGTGCTACAAAAGCGTATAAACTGTTTCCAGTTTCGTTAGTTGGAAATATAGATTTATTGGCAAAGTATGCTTTTGGAGAAACTGTAAAAAAGCGCATTGAGCTTTATAAAAAATATTTATCCGTTACCGATCCGAAATATTTAAATTGGGCCGTAAAGGAAATGGTTTGTTGGGAACAGAATAAATCTCCAGAAAATATGATTCATATTCATGGATCATTAGATAATGTTTTTCCCTACCGGCATATTAAAAACTGTATAACGGTTGATAAAGGAACGCATGTTATGGTCCTTAATAAGTACCGATGGTTTAACGAACACTTACCAAAACTTATTTTAGAAGGTTCTGATACATCATGTTGATTTTTTTTATAACTTTAAACAAAAACTTACAAAGATGAAAATGATTAAGAAAGCACTGGTGTTTATGGGGTTGTTAAGTTTAACAGCTCTGTTTATTTTCGCGCAACAGAATGCAAAAACTGATGAAAATTTCGAGAAACAACTCATAAACGATTATAACGTTTACGCATTGCAAATTCCAGATAATTTAGATTTTGCTGGTGAAGCATTACCATTAAAAGACCCAGATATTTATGAGCGCATGGATCGCGAATTATTAGTGAATACCTATTGGCAATCTAATGGTTTGTTGATGTTTAAACGTGCTAAAAAATACTTCCCAATAATTGAACCTATACTTGCTAAACATGGTGTGCCGGATGATTTTAAATATTTAGCCGTTATTGAAAGTGGTTTAACGAATGCCGTTTCTCCAGCTGGCGCTCGTGGTGTTTGGCAAATTATGCCAGCAACAGCCAGAGAATATGGACTAGAAGTTAATGATAACGTGGATGAACGATACAATTTAGAAATGGCGACTGAAGTGGCTTGTGATTACTTGAGGAAATCTAAAGAAAAATTAGGATCTTGGACATTAGCTGCAGCTGCTTATAATGCTGGAATGTCTGGTATATCCAGACGTTTAGAAGAGCAAAACGTTACGGATTATTACGACTTGCTTTTAGGCGAAGAAACAGGACGCTATATGTTTAGAATTGTTGCTTTAAAAGAAATACTATCTAACGCTGATAAATACGGTTTTAATTTTAGAGAAAAAGATTTATACAAGAACGTACCAACTTATAAAGTGGAAGTAGATACGGCTGTAACTGATTTTACCGCTTTTGCAGAAAACTACAAAATAAATTATAAAATTTTGAAAATCCATAATCCATGGTTGCGTGAGCCTTTTTTAAATAATAAATCTAGAAAAAACTATTTTATCGAAATTCCACAGGACGGTTACTACACTTCTAAACCTTAATGTTAGATTTTTTAAAAGAAAATATTTGGATTATCATAATTGTTATAAATTATGTGTTAGCTATTTCTGCTGCAACAACTATATTATTAAAAAATATAAATCCCACTAAAACCTTATCATATATATTGGTTTTAGTGGTTTTTCCATTTTTAGGATTAATTGTTTATTACTTTTTTGGGCAAGAATACCGTAAAAACAAAATATTTAATCGAAAAAATGTTCTCAACGAAAAAGTTGTTCAAAAATTAGGTAGGGATTACGAGTTGAGTGAAAAAGAACTGGATAAATTAGATGACTTTTTGGACGAGAAAATAAAACTCGTACATCTTCTTAATAATAATAAAAACACACCTGTTACCTTACATAATGAACTTCAGATTATAAAAAATGCCAATGAGAAATTCGATTTGTTATTTGAAGACTTAAAAGAGGCCAAAAATCATATTCATCTAGAATACTATATTTTAAAGGACGATCAGATAGGAACAAAGTTTATTGATATTATTTGTAATAAGGCCGAAGCAGGTGTTAAAGTACGCTTAAGTTTTGATGATGTAGGAAGTAAAATTTCTTCAAAAACTAAAAAACGTATGAAGGAAAGTGGTATAGAATTTCATCCCTTCATGCCTGTATTGTTTCCTAGTTTTACAGGGAAAATGAATTATAGGAATCATCGTAAAATTGCCATTATTGATGGGAAAATAGGTTACGTTGGTGGTATTAATATATCAGATGCCTACGTAAATTATAAGGATGAGGACGCGTATTGGCGCGATACGCATTTACGAATAGTTGGTGGCGCTTTGAAGCCGCTTCAAGTACATTTTTTAATGACTTGGGACTTTGTATCGGATTCAAGCTGTAAAATGACATCCGAATTTTTCCCAGATACCACTATTAAAACACAGAAAGCTGTCCAGATTGCGGCTAGTGGTCCAGATACCGATTGGGCGAATATTATGGAAGCCATGTTTGTAGCCATTAATACGGCTGAAGATTATGTATACATAACAACACCTTATTTTATTCCTAATGATGAAATAATAACATCACTACAAATAGCGGCTAAAAGTGGTGTGGATGTTCGTTTAATAATTCCTAAAACTTCAGATTCATGGACGGCAAAGCATGCCACCAATTCTTATTTAGAGCGCTTATTGGAAGCACAAGTTAAAGTGTATCGCTATACAAAAGGCTTTATACATGCTAAAACTATGGTGGTTGATGATTTGTTTGCAACCATAGGAACCGCCAATTTAGATTACAGAAGTTTCAATATTAATTTTGAAATTAATGCACTTATTTATAACAATGAATCGAGTGTGGAACTAAAAAATATATTTTTAGAAGATGTTAGCGATTCCGAAGAACTATCTTTAGAAAGA
>CBFHJN010000244.1:0-4365 GCA_965655805.1 Flavobacteriaceae bacterium | reverse complement strand
TGGGATGGTCGCTCACCACAAGATATAGAAGACCAAATAACGTATCCATTAACCACATCCTTGTTAGGGATTCCTGGAGTAAAAACCATTCGTAGTTCCTCTATGTTCGGCTTTTCAAGTATCTATATCATTTTTGAAGAAGACATAGAATTTTACTGGAGTCGAAGCAGAATATTAGAAAAACTTAATTCCTTACCAAGTGGTTTGTTACCGGATGGTGTTAATCCTGCATTGGGTCCAGATGCTACAGGATTAGGACAAATATTTTGGTACACACTCGAAGGTCGTGATGAAAACGGAAATGTAACTGGTGGATGGGATTTACAAGAGCTGCGAAGTATTCAAGACTATTACGTAAAATATGCTTTATCATCTGCAAGTGGTGTGTCTAAAGTAGCATCCATTGGTGGATATGTTCAAGAATATCAGGTAGATGTAAATCCTGAATTGATGCGTCAATACAATATTGGCTTAAATCAAGTAGTAAAAGCAGTTAAGGAAAGCAATAAAGACATTGGTGCACAGACTTTAGAAATTAACCAAGCCGAATATTTAGTACGTGGTTTGGGTTATGTAAAATCGATTTCTGACATCGAAAATGCAGTAGTCACTTCAGAAGATTATACTTCTATTAAGATTAAGGATATTGGTAAAGTTTCATTAGGTCCTGCAACAAGACGTGGCTTATTAGATAAGGAAGGAGCAGAAGTTGTTGGAGCTGTTGTGGTGGCTCGTTATGGCGCAAACCCAATGGAAGTCATTAATAATGTCAAAGAGAAAATTAACGAGTTAAGCGCAGGATTACCTTCAAAAGTATTAGTAGATGGAAGAACGTCACAAGTAACCATAGTTCCTTTTTATGACAGAACAGAACTGATACAAGAAACTTTAGGTACACTCAATGAAGCATTAACGTTAGAAATATTGATTACCATTTTGGTCATAATCATAATGGTTTTTAATCTTCGAGCATCCGTATTAATTTCTGGACTATTACCTGTTGCAGTTTTAATGGTGTTTATTGCGATGAAACTCTTTGGTGTTGATGCCAACATTGTCGCCTTATCTGGTATTGCCATTGCTATTGGAACGATGGTAGATGTTGGTGTTATTCTTTCAGAGAATATTATAAGGCACTTGGATGAAAGCGAAAATGTCATTCCGACAGAGCAAGGCACGAGCGACGAGGAATCTCAAGAGATTCTTCACGCTGTTCAGAATGACAAACGTTCAATAAACCAAATTGTTTACAATGCTACGGCCGAGGTTTCTGGAGCCATAGTAACTGCAGTTATGACAACTATTATCAGTTTCATTCCTGTATTTACAATGATTGGAGCGGAAGGTAAACTATTCAGGCCATTAGCTTTCACAAAGACTTTTGCACTAACAGCATCCATTATAGTAGCGTTATTTTTGATTCCACCGTTTGCTGCATTTTTATTCAGAAAGAAAAACATTAAAAACACTTTTAAATATGTTTTAAATGGCGTTTTAATAGCATTTGGAATCGTAGCCATAGTCTATGGGTATTGGTTAGGATTGATTTTGATAGCGTTTGGAATTACAGCACTTTTCAATCTTCAAAGTAAAATAACAGACAAGCAAGCTAATCTTATTAATATCATTATTTCGGTATCAGCTATTGTGTTCTTATTGGCTGAATATTGGAGACCATTAGGTGTTGATAAAAGTATCCTCTGGAATCTCATTTTTGTAAGTGTTATATGCTTTGGTTTATTAGGTGTTTTTTCATTATTTATAAAATATTACACACGCATTTTAAGATGGTGTTTAGATAATAAGTTGCTCTTTTTGTCTGTACCAACAGCTATCGTCATTGCTGGTTTTTTCATTATGAAGAATACAGGCAAAGAATTTATGCCATCATTAAATGAAGGCTCATTTCTACTCATGCCAACTTCAATGCCTCATTCTGGAGTAGAAGAAAACAAGCGAGTCTTACAGCAGTTGGATATGGCCGTGGCTAGTATTCCAGAGATAAAAACGGTAGTCGGTAAAGCTGGTCGTACAGAATCCGCACTTGATCCAGCACCTTTGTCAATGTACGAGAATATCATTCAGTACAAACCAGAATATATGCTGAATGAAAAAGGGGAACGCCAACGCTATAAAGTGAATGATGATGGCTTATTTGAAATGAAAGATGGTCGTTTCATTTCTAATCCTAATAATTCCGAAAATGTTATTTACAGTAAAGTCAAAAGGTCTCAATTAATAGAAGACGAGGATGGCGAGTTCTACCGTAATTGGCGACCAACAATTGAATCACCAGACGATATTTGGAATGAAATTGTAAGAGTCACCAAATTACCAGGCGTTACATCAGCACCCAAACTACAACCTATTGAAACCCGATTGGTGATGCTTCAAACAGGGATGCGAGCACCTATGGGAATTAAAGTAAAAGGACAAGATTTAAAACAAATAGAAGCATTTGGTGTGCAATTAGAAAACATTATCAAGGAAGCTGAAGGTGTTAAAAAAGAAGCTGTTTTTGCAGACCGTATTGTTGGTAAACCTTATTTGTTAATTGATATTGATAGAGAGAAAATTGCACGTTATGGCATTTCGATACAAGATGTTCAAGATGTATTAAAAGTAGCAGTTGGCGGTATGGTATTAACTCAAACGGTAGAAGGTCGAGAACGCTATGGTGTGCGCGTACGTTATCCAAGAGAATTACGAGCAAACCCAACAGATTTAGAACAAATTTATGTGCCTGTGGAAAAAGGAAGCCCTGTTCCTTTAAGTGAATTGGCAGCGATTAGATATGAACAAGGTCCACAAGTCATTAAAAGTGAAGACACTTTTTTAGTCGGATATGTACTGTTTGATAAATTAGATGGTTTTGCAGAAGTAAGCGTTGTTGAAAATGCACAAGCACTAATCCAAGAAAAGATAGATAATGGTGAATTGATAGTTCCAAAAGGAATCAACTATGCATTCACAGGAACGTATGAAAATCAGTTACGAGCAGAAAAAACCCTATCTGTTGTTGTGCCATTAGCATTGGCAATTATCTTTTTAATACTGTATTTCCAATTCCGTTCTGTTGCCACCTCATTAATGGTATTTACAGGTATTGCAGTGGCATTTGCAGGTGGTTTTATTATGATTTGGCTTTATGGTCAAGGTTGGTTTTTAAACTTCAATTTCTTTGGCGAAAATATGCGAGACTTATTCCAGATGCATCCTATTAATTTAAGTGTAGCAGTTTGGGTTGGATTTATTGCGCTCTTCGGTATTGCAACCGATGATGGTGTAGTAATGGCCACCTATTTAACGCAAACTTTTGATAGAAATACACCAGAGAATAAAAAAGAAATTAGAGCATCCATAGTGGAAGCAGGAGAAAAACGTATCAGACCCTGTTTAATGACAACAGCCACAACTATTTTGGCATTATTACCAGTACTAACATCTACAGGACGAGGAAGCGATATTATGATCCCTATGGCAATACCAAGTTTTGGAGGCATGCTCATTGCCTTAATCACCTTATTTGTAGTTCCAGTATTATATAGCTGGAAAGCGGAATGGAAGGTTAGAAGTTAGAAATTAGAGGTTAGAAGTTGGAAGTTGGAAGCTGGATAATAGATTAAAATTTAAAATTATTGAATTATGATAAAGTCGTATAAAGATTTAAAGGTTCATCAAGAGGCGTTCTCATTGGCTATGGATATTTTTTGGCGAACGAGAAAATTTCCGAAAGAAGAAATGTATTCACTTACTTCACAAATTGTGCGTTCCTCACGTTCAGTTTCGGCAAATATTAGTGAAGGTTGGAGCAAACGAATGTATGAAGCTGTTTATAAACAACAGTTGGTTACAGCACTGGGTTCAAACGGAGAAACTCAAGATTGGTTAGATCATGCCTTTGCCTGTAAATATTTAGTTCAAGAGGAGTATTCCGGATTTTCAAAACGAAATAGCCAAATAGGAAAGATGTTGACCAAATTATATCAAAATTGGAAAAGTTATGAGTAAAACACAAACAAGAAATATCGGTCTTCTAATCCATTCAATGGTAACTCGGCAGTTGTTCCAGCTTCCAACTTCCAGCTTCCAACTTCTGTTGCCAATACTTTTCATGACTTTCGTACATTCTGTATTTTCTCAAAATTTACAGGAATACACAGACCTAGCTTTAACAAACAATCCAGAGATTCAAAAGTTCGAGTTGCAATACAAAATAGTTTCAGAAAAAGTAAATGAAGTCAATACCATTCCAAATACCGAATTTGGTGTTGGTTATTTTGTTAGTGAACCAGAAACCCGAACAGGTGCACAACGCTTTAAAGTTTCTGCTAAACAAATGCTACCGTGGTTTGGAACCATTAC
>CBFHJN010000243.1:0-4369 GCA_965655805.1 Flavobacteriaceae bacterium | reverse complement strand
CCAAGTAACATTGTTCTTTAGTTCTCCAAATGATTCTTTTATATAAGTTGCAATTCCAGCCATTGTTTAATATGTTTTAATTTTCAGGAAGTAAGTTAGTAATCTTACTTCATAAATTGCACGGGTTGAGAGACTCGAACTCCCGACACCTGGTTTTGGAGACCAGTGCTCTACCAACTGAGCTAAACCCGTAAATACAAGTCAAGGTATTCCGAAAAACGGAATACCTTAACTCTATATTTATTAGATAAATTTAATCTAAAATTTCAGTTACCTGACCTGCACCAACTGTTCTTCCTCCTTCACGGATAGCGAAACGAAGACCAACATTCATTGCAATTGGTTGAATTAACTCAACGTGGATTGTTAAGTTATCTCCAGGCATAACCATCTCAACCCCATCTGGTAAAGCAATGTTACCAGTTACATCCGTTGTACGAACGTAAAATTGTGGACGGTAGTTATTATGGAATGGTGTGTGACGACCACCTTCTTCTTTTTTCAAGATATAAACCTCAGCTTTAAATTTAGCATGTGGTGTTACAGAACCTGGCTTACAGATTACCATACCTCTTGAAATTTGACTTTTCTCAATACCTCTTAATAAGATACCTGCATTATCACCAGCCTCACCTCTATCAAGGATTTGACGGAACATTTCGATACCAGTAATAGTAGACGTAATCTTTTCAGCACCCATACCAATAATTTCAACTGGATCTCCAGTATTAGCAATACCAGTTTCGATACGACCTGTTGCAACAGTTCCACGACCTGTAATAGAGAAAACATCTTCAATTGGCATTAAGAAAGGCTTATCAACCTCACGTTGTGGTTCCTCAATCCAGTTATCAACAGCTTCCATTAATTCTAAAACTGTATCAACCCATTTTTGTTCACCATTTAAAGCACCTAAAGCAGAACCAGCAATAACAGGTCCATTATCTCCATCGTACTCATAAAAAGATAGCAAATCTCTAACTTCCATATCTACCAATTCGATTAACTCTTCATCATCAACCATATCCACTTTATTCATGAATACAACGATACGAGGAATACCAACTTGGCGTCCTAATAAGATATGCTCTCTTGTTTGTGGCATAGGACCATCAGTAGCCGCAACCACTAAAATAGCACCATCCATTTGTGCTGCACCAGTTACCATGTTTTTTACGTAATCCGCGTGACCTGGACAGTCAACGTGCGCATAGTGACGGTTTTGAGTTGCATATTCTACGTGTGAAGTATTAATTGTAATACCTCTTTCTTTTTCTTCTGGAGCGTTATCAATTTGATCAAATGATCTTGCTTCTGAAAAACCTGCATCAGCTAATACTTTAGTAATAGCAGCAGTTAAAGTTGTTTTACCGTGATCTACGTGTCCAATAGTACCTATGTTAAGGTGTGGTTTTGAACGATCGAAAGTTGCCTTTGCCATGTTTAATTTATTTTAATCTTATTTATATTAGTACTTAATTATTCAATTTTAAAAGAGCCAATGACGGGAATTGAACCCGTGGCCTCTTCCTTACCAAGGAAACGCTCTACCCCTGAGCTACACCGGCATTTTTTCAGGTTTAAAGTTTTAGAATAAAACTTTAACTAATAGAACTCAATACTTGCAGGTTCTAGAATCAGGAATTTGCTAAACCAAATAAAACATGACACTTTAAACTTGCAACCCATTTAGAGCGAGAGACCGGGTTCGAACCGGCGACATTCAGCTTGGAAGGCTGACGCTCTACCAACTGAGCTACTCTCGCATTTCTTTGAATATTTCTCGATATTCAAAAGGTGTTTCAATATGAAATGAACTTTTCAAACAATTGCAACTTGCAATTAAGCTTGAGACTCCTGCTTTCACAGGAACTTTAGTGGGGAGAGCAGGATTCGAACCTGCGAAGACGTAGTCAGCAGATTTACAGTCTGCCCTCGTTGGCCGCTTGAGTATCTCCCCAATCACTTTAATTCAATATTTCAAAAAATAACTTTTTTTTGAGCCGATGGAGGGACTCGAACCCACGACCTGCTGATTACAAATCAGCTGCTCTAGCCAGCTGAGCTACATCGGCTTTTTAGCATCTTTTTCGAGCTAAAAAAAGCCCGCTATTTCTAACGGACTGCAAATGTATAGAATTATTTATTTATTCAAAACATTTTTTATATTTTTTTTTACAAATGTGAACTTAATTTTTCTTTTCGCTTTTTTAATTGCCGTTCTAGTGATGCAACGGCTGTATCTACTCCCTCTTCAAAAGTTTTACATTGCTTCTTTACCACAAAGCTGTCCCCTGGAACATTTACGCGTGCTTCAAAAATTTTATTGGCCTTATCACTCGTGTTTTCGACTTTTAAATAAACATCGGACTGAATAACCTTATCGTAATACAAATCTAACTTGTCCATACGTTTCTGAATAAAGTCTATCAGTTTCTGATCTGCGTTAAAATTAACGGATTGCGTGTTTACTTTCATACGGTTATATTTTATTTAATTAAACAAATGCATTATGCTGCTATTTTTTCTGACCTCGAGGATGTGCTTTCAAGTATACTTTTTTTAATTCCGATATACTATTATGTGTGTAAACTTGTGTGGCAGCTAAACTGGAATGGCCAAGTAATTCTTTTACAGCATTTAAATCTGCACCCTGATTTAGTAAATGTGTCGCAAACGAATGTCTTAAAATATGCGGACTTTTTTTTACTTTGCTAGATGCTAAACTAAAATAATCATTTATTATTCGGTAGACAAGTGTTTCATAAATTTTAACGCCTTTTTGTGTTAAAAAAAAATGGTTTGTATCTGATATATTATCTAGTGTTTTTCTGATTAATAAATACTTCTGAATAGATTCTGTTACTGAATCTAATAAGGGAATGACACGTTCTTTGTTTCGCTTCCCTAAAACCTTAAGTGTTTGATTTGATAAATCTATTTGATTTAACTTAATATCAATCAATTCAATCCTTCGAATACCTGTGGAATAAAAAAGTTCTATAATCAGTTTATTCCTGACACCATCAAAACTTGAATCAAACTCCAAATCGTTTAAAACAGTACTCACTTCAGCTTCTGAAAATGGAATTTGAATTTTTTTACTCGTCTTTAAAGCCTTGTGTTTTGAAAGTGGATTAGTTTTTATATCACCTACTTTCATCTGAAATTTATAATAGGAATTTAGTGCTGAAACTTTTCGGTTTATGGATCGATTGCTGATTTCTTTATCAACCAAACTAACAATCCATGTTCTGATTTCGGGATAATTAACAGATAATAAATCTTCCGTTTGATAGGTTTCCAATAAAAAGGTTAAAAAACCTTTTAGATCTTTTTCATAGGCTTTGACCGTGAGTTTGGAATAGTGTTTTTCTAAAAGTAGATAGTTTATAAATGTTTGAAATGGCATATGAAAGACTATTCTGTAATAAGATGAATTCTAACTGAAAGCGTTATGTAAAAATACGAAGATTTATTGGTATTTAAATTTAAGACAAAAAAAAAAATCCCACATGTCTGCAGGATTTTTATTTTACCATAAAGTTAAGATTAGATATTTTCTCTATCTCTTAAACCTTGAATATATTGTGCTTTTTGGATTAACGCTCTGTGTTCAACAGAAGGCTTCGTAAACTGCTTTCGTGAATTTAAAGCACGTTTTGTTCCCGTTTTATCAAACTTTCGCTTGTAGCGTTTTAGCGCTCTATCTATATTTTCTCCTTCTTTAATTGGTATAATTAACATAAGCTTTAACCTCCTCTCTTTTAGAATTTTGGTTTGCAAATATACAGCTAAAAATAAGTATTCAACAAACTTATTTTAAAATATTTCTAGCGATAACTAACTTTTGGATTTCTGAGGTCCCTTCACCTATGGTGCACAACTTAGAATCTCTATAGAATTTTTCTACTGGAAAATCTTTGATATAGCCATAACCACCGAGGATTTGAACAGCTTCATTAGCTGTTTTAACAGCGACTTCTGAAGCATAAAGCTTACACATAGCACCTTCAACCGTAATACGTTCACCACCATTCTTTTTCTCCGCTGCTTGATGCGTTAACAAGGTTGCCGCTTCTATTTCGGTAGCCATCTCAGCCAATTTGAATGAAATTCCCTGAAACGAACTAATAGGTTTTCCAAATTGCTCACGTTCTTTTGCGTATTTTAAGGCAGCCTGAAAAGCTCCTTTAGCGATCCCAAGAGAAAGAGCTGCAATTGAAATTCTTCCACCATCAAGAATTGCTAGAGATTGCTTAAAACCATCCCCAACTTCACCTAATCGATTTTCATCAGGAATGCGACATTGATCAAATATCATCTCAGCAGTTTCCGAAGCCCTCATTCCTAATTTATTCTCCTTTTT
>CBFHJN010000242.1:0-4374 GCA_965655805.1 Flavobacteriaceae bacterium | reverse complement strand
AAAATTGATGGGTTTTTAATTGATAAATAATCAGCAATACGACAAAGAGTAATTTTACATGCATCCAAGGTTGCTCCAACCAAACCGGTTGTAAAATTAACAACCAAATAGCAAAAGTGGTTGCCAATATAGCCGATGGCCAAGTTATGATATTCCAAAGGCGTTTGGCCATTAATTTTAATTGCACACCTAATATTTCCTTATCTGGTGATGGTTTATGAAAAGCTTCAATCTGGTACACAAACAGCCTAGGAATATAGAACAAACCTGCAAACCACGTAACGACAAAAATGAGATGTAAAGATTTTATATAATTATAATACTCCATTAATTTTCAATAAATAAATAGTTTAATTGTTTGGCATTAAAAGCTGTATTAAATGAAGAAATTTCATCGCTTACCAATTTGTTAAATTGTATTAGTTGAATATCAATAGCTTCAGATAGCTCATTTTTAACAGCCACATCTTGATCAGTTGGTGCAAAATCACCCATACTGATAAGCGCGTTTAAATGTCCTAATTTGTTGGTCAACCGAATTGGGAAATTTAGTGGATCTTGACCACTTCTGTTTTTTGTTTGATATAAAGCTTCTTCAATTTCGGTGAATTGTTCCCTTAATTTTTTCGATTTTTCCAATAAATCTGAAACACGCTCATCACCTTTATACTGTTTTTCGAATGCTTCTAACTGCGATTTGATATCGCGAATTTTTTTAATGGATTTATGCGCATCATCCATAGTTTTATTAACATCTGTAATAAACTCGAATTGCTTTTGCATATCTGCAACTGTACTTTCTGCTCTTGGGTCTGGTAGAATTTCAAAATCTTGTGTTTGGGTGGCATCATTCACTTGTAAAGTGACCTTGTAATTACCTGGAACAGCTTTAGGACCACTTAAACTTGCCCACCATAAAATCATGCCATCTAATTTTTCGGCACCTTCATAAATCATATTCCAAGTAAACTGATTTAAGCCATTTTGAACTTTCAATTTATGTTTATCTCTCGTATTTGAAAAGCTCTGAATGGTATCACCTTTTTTATCAAAATAAGTCAGTGATATGGAATCTTCGTCCTTAATATTTTCTAAATTAAAATAGGTCATCACACCACTTGGATGGTTGGCTCCAGCTGTTTTGCTTCCTGACCGTCCACCTCCATCCATACGATAGGTTGGTTTCGGCTTAAATAGTAAGTTCGTGTTAGGTTTACTATTATATAATTGATGTAACAGTGATAAATCATCTAAAATCCATAAGCTACGACCTTGGGTTGCCACAATCAGATTATTGTCTTTTATCGCTAAATCGGTTATTGGAACAATAGGCAAATTCATTTGAAACGGTTGCCAATCTTTTCCATCATTAAACGAAATATACATACCTGTTTCCGTGCCAGCGTACAACAAACCTCTCTGTTTTGGATCTTCACGAACTACACGCGTAAAATGTTCGTCAGGAATACCATTGGTGATTTTTTTCCAGGTTTTACCGTAATCGGTTGTTTTGTATAAGTAAGGTGAAAAATCGCCAGTTTTATATTTCGTTCCAGCCACATAACAGGTTCCAGCATCAAAAGCACTTGGTTCTACACTATTAATCATCATCCATTCAGGCATATCTTTTGGTGTCACGTTCCTCCAATTTTTTCCACCATCTTGTGTCACATGAATTAAACCATCATCGCTTCCAACCCAAAGCAATCCTTCTACTACAGGTGATTCTTGCGCTGCAAAAATGGTACAATAATATTCCACAGATGTATTATCTTGTGTAATTGGTCCTCCTGAAGATTTTAATTTTTCCGGATCATTTCTAGTTAAATCTGGACTAATAATTTCCCAAGATTGCCCTTCATTTTCAGTAACGTGAACGTTTTGAGAAAATGTATACAGTCTGTCCGGATTGTGCTTCGAAAAAATAATTGGAAAATTCCATTGAAAACGATATTTCATGCCTTCTGCTCCATGACCCATTGGATTATCTGGCCAAACATTAATAGCACGTTCCGTTCCTGTTTTATGATTAACACGTGTTAAAAATCCGCCATAACTGCCACCATAAACAATGTCATCATTTTCTGGATCGACGGCAATATGAGCCGATTCGCCTCCTGCTGTGCTTTCCCAATCCGTTTCACTAATAGACCAACCATCTGTTCTGTGTGGAATTCTAACGGTTGAATTATCTTGTTGCGCAGCATAAATCCGATATGGAAAATGATTATCTGTGGTAACGCGATAAAATTGCGATGTTGGCTGATTGTGATAGGTACTCCACGTTTCGCCACCATCATAAGTGACTTGCGCTCCTCCATCGTCTCCAATTATCATACGTTTTGGATTTTCAGGTGCAATCCATAAGTCGTGATGGTCACCATGTGGTGCATTATAGTTGTCAAACGTTTGGCCACCATCCGTACTTTTATGATAGTTCACGTTTAACACATAAACGGTATTCACATCCTCTGTATCTGCATAAACACGTGTATAATACCAAGCACGTTGACGCAGGTTTCGGTCGCTATTCACGTTATTCCACGTTTCGCCACCATCATCACTTCTATATAAACCACCTTTGTCTTTATTTTCAACCATAGCCCAAACGCGTTGGTTATTTATAGGAGAAACTGTTACACCAATAATGCCTAAAGTATCTTTTGGAAATCCTTTGTTTTTAGAAATTTCCTTCCATGTTTCACCACGATCCGTACTTTTCCAAAGTGCCGAACCGTCGCCTCCAGAACTTAAACTGTAAGGTGTGCGTTGCACGCGCCATGTAGAGGCATATAAAATCCGTGGATTTGTTGGATCGATAATTAAATCAACAACGCCAGAATCAGCATTTGAAAACAAGGTTTTTTTCCATGTTTTTCCGCCATCGGTACTTTTGTAAACACCTCGATCTTCGGTTGGTTTATAAATATCTCCTAAAACACCAGCAAAAACGATATCATGATTGGTTGGATCGATAACAATTCTAGGAATATGTCGCGAATTAGGTAATCCAGAAGCTTCCCAGGTTTTACCTGCATCCACAGTTTTCCACATACCATAACCTGAAGACACATTACCACGAACGGTTTTTTCGCCACCTCCTACATAAATAACATTTGGATCGCTTTGAGAAACGGAAATAGCACCTATGCTACCGCCAAAAAAACCATCGGATATATTTTTCCAATGTCTCCCACCATCAGTTGTTTTCCAAACGCCTCCTCCTGTTGCGCCAAAATAAAATAGATTGGGTTTGTTAGGAACACCAGTAACAGCGGCACTTCGGCCACCACGAAAAGGTCCTAATAACCGATATTCTAAATTTTTGTATTGCGCTTCAGATACGGTTTGTGCTGAAGTGAATGTTTGACTTCCTAATGAAAAAATGAAGATGAAAATAACTAAAAAATAACGCATGGTAATCTTGGTTTGGTTACTGCGGACTAAAAGTACAAATTAATCAGAACTAACCGTTATTCGTATTCAAGTTTAACGTGACTTCTCGCCACAAGAAAAATCCGGTAACTATAGTTGCTAAAACATCGGCAATTGGAAAAGACATCCAAACACCAATTTCGCCATAGAATTTAGGCAAGATTAAAATTAATGGAATAAAGAAAAACCCTTGTCTAGTTAAGGTTAGTAATAAGGCTGGAATAGCTTTACCAACAGCCTGAAAATAAGCAGCACCAATCAGCTGTAAAGCAATTATAGGTGTAGCTGCAAACACCCAACGCATGGCACTTGGTGTTTGCGCAATAACTTCGGAATCTGACGTAAATAAACGCGTAATGGCTTCAGGAAAAATCATTAATAAAATAAATACCAAAGTCGCTAATCCGGCTGCATAAGAAATAGCTGTATAAATTGTTTTTTTAACACGATCATACTGTTCAGCACCATAATTATAGCCGGCAATTGGCAAAAATCCTTGAGTGACACCAAACACAGGAAACAAAGCAAACATAAGCATGCGCCCAACAATGGCGTAAGCTGTTACGGATGTTTCACCACCTAAATCGAATAAAATATTATTCATAAATAAATAGGTGATGCTGACAACAGCTTGTCTGGCAAGCGTAACAAAACCTAAGGAACTGATTTCTGAAACAATCGGTTTATTTAAACCCAAATGTGAAAAATCCAATTTCAACTCCGAATGTTTCGACAGAAAAAACCAAACTATAAAAGCTAGACATAAAAAATACGAACCGGTTGTTGCCCAAGCTGCACCAGCCATACCATAGTCCAACAGATTAATAAAAACGTAATCCAAGATTAAATTACCTACTGATGGAATTAACATGGCATACATGGCAAATTTGGGTTTGCCTTCTGCGCGAATAACGGTATTTCCCATCATGCTTAAAGCTA
>CBFHJN010000241.1:0-4397 GCA_965655805.1 Flavobacteriaceae bacterium | reverse complement strand
AGCCATTTTCAGTGTTAAATTTTCTCAATACTTTAGCAATATCTCTACATAATTGCTGGTACTCTTTCGGTATTTGCATTTGTTTTTCCATCCTTATTTTTGTTTTTATTTATGTTTCAAATTAATGTCTGTGCTAAATTGGATGAGCCAACTATTCTTATTGCCATTCGTTAATTCAAAACCAAATTATACCCATATTTATTATAGCTATGTATTGTTTCTTTACCACAACAACTACAAACATAGCAATATTCATCTACTCCAAATATTATGTTATTTAAAGTAGGCGTGCCTTCTATTTGCTTATTACAGCAGATAGGGGGTTGTATGGGTGTTTGGCAGTGCATTATTCAATAAATATTTTCATTTTAGGATTACTTTTATTTTTATACGATTCATAACATTTGTCACACAAATAAATATCTGCAAATATTCTGTTACTCGCTTTATTTGGACAATGTTTACCTGTTGATTTTATTTTTGTTGCGCATATACTTATCGGAACCATCATAATTATTATATGTTATGTTAATTCCTCTTTTCGTTATAATTTATTTTTACATAACTGCTACCTTTATTTTCAGGTTTGTTAATAAAATCAATTGCATCATGCTCATCTTCAAAAGCCTCGCAACTTAATTCATAATCTTCAAGAACTGTTAAGTATATTTCTTTCATTCCTTTATTTTATTAGTTAACCATTTAATTCATCAATAAAATATCCAATAATTAATAATATATCTATAAAATAGTATGAGTATATAAGCACTTTAATCCATCCCGTAAAATCACCAGTTATTATTGCGGGCAAAAATATTAATCCTGCAAATGAGAATACAAAACCCATTATGTAAAGTCCCAAAGCAAGGTAAAGGAAAGGCTTTATTAGTATCCATATTATTTTTAATGCAATCATTCCTTTATTTTATTAGTTGACCATTTATTCAATTCTCCAAATTCTTATTTTATTATCTTCTGTTTTTCTTGTGCTAAATTTACGCGGAGGTTTTTGTATTTTACCCCAAGCTCTAGCTGCATTTCCAGCGACTGCCATATTATATCGAGAATAATCATCTTTCCAAATAAAAGAATCACCTACCTTCATGTTTCTAAATGGATACTTTGGAGGGTAACCGCATTTTATATCCGGTCTGGTATAATCATCACTTAATTTACTTAGACTTAATTTTGTTTTATTAATTTTTTCCCGGGTAAAATATTCAATTAATGATATGTAAAATTCATATATCTCATCGTCTTTGATTAGTCCTTTTAAACCACTGAAATTTTTCTCTATTTGTTTTCGTAAGCTTGCCATTGTTTATGTTTTATTAGTTGACCATATTTCAATTATTTAAACAAATTAGATAGTGTGTTTTCGTTTTGTTTTGCATTCATCAACTCAATTGTTTTATCTTTTATATTGTCAACATTATCACGAAGATTTAATAAAAGGTCTAATTGATTACATCGGGCTGTTTCTAATTCTAATTTAGATTGCGCTGTAACAGGATTGGGGTTTAAAACCATTGCGCTATATTTAAAACTAATTGAATCACGCATTTGTTTTAAAGCCTCAGTTAAATACTCTTTATCCAGTGAAGTGATTAAATCCATTAGTTGTTTAATCTTTACAGCTTCATGTTCCGATTGTTCTTTTGTTATTTCCATTATCTATTATATAAGTCGTTAATATCTGATTTATCCCAAAAGTAATCCAGTTGTTTTTGTTGTTCGTAAAGCTTTTCATCTTTTGCTTTTAAAATAGTTAAATGAACCTTTTCAAAAACATTGTAAACAAAATACTCAAAATTAGGGTCTAACCATGCAGCAAATTTATAAGCTAACAATCTATGCATCCATGTACCCTGTGATGTTGCACCCCCTTGTTTTATTACCGTTGCGCTTTTTAGCGTTTCGCGTTCTAATACTTCAATGAAATTCTTTGTTTGCTGTTGTCTTAAAAAGTTATTCATTCTTTTATTAGGAAATGCTTTTAATATATCAGTAGCATTTACCATGTCATTTTCAGTATCAAAAGCAATTAACACATTATTAAATTTTTCTATTTTCATTCTCCAAATATTAAATTGTATTCGTCATCTATCCATTGCCTAAATTGCCGAGACCTATCCCTATTATGATGGTCTGTAATTTTGTCAAGTTTCCCCTTATATTCAGGGCTTAATTTAAAATGTACTGGTATTGTGTTGCTCATAATTATATAATTAAATTTACACAAAGGTAAATAAATAAAAATAAAAAACAATAATATTAAATTATTTTGAATAAATGTTTGGAAAGTAAATAAAATTATATACATTTGTATAACATTTAAATCGAAACAACGTATAATTAAATAAAAATATCATGACAAAATTAGAATTCACGAAACAAGAAATAGAAGAACTTTGTTTTTCACTTCTGCATGATAAATTATCTGAAACAAGAAGTAAAACAAGGCAAAAAAACTTCGAAAAAGGCAGAAGAAAGCTTCTTAAGGAATTAAAAAAACTTGAAACCAACGTATAATAAGTATTAATATGAAAAAGTTACACGAAATTGTAAAAGAAAGATTTGAAAAGCAAAAAGAGCTACAAAATAATTTCAGAATTGAAAACATCATGAACCCAATTCAAGCAACATTAAACATCCCTTTAAACGATTTAATAACTGGGATTAAAAAATTTGTAGACAAACAAGAAGAAAACGGGGCCTTTGAACTAATCGAAGAAATAACAATCAACGGTGAAAAATGCACGTTTAATTGTGATTTAGAAATTGACCGGAATTACTCACAAGACGAAGGTGATTACTGGACTTCGCCAACTTCTGAAATTACAAGTGAAAACATAAACATTTATAATTTACATTTTTGGACAGAAGACGGAACTGAAATCGAACATAAATTTAATATTAACGAATTAAATAAACTAATAAACAACTAGAACTATTGGCCTTTAATGTCGCTACTAAGATAGAAGATGAAGGTTTTAAAGGCAAAGAGGCAGCTTTTATGTCAGGATTTGAAAGCGCAAGAATCGAAGGTCAATTACACATTGATTACCTCGAAAACGAACTGAGAAAAGCAAAAGATAAAATTGTAAGTTTAACTGATAATAATAAATAAAATGGAATTAATAAAAGTAAATGCACAGGAATACGGATTGCAAGAATCCAAAGCAAAAGAAATTGAATCGTTGTACATCCCAATGGTTAAAATGTTAACCGAAATGGAAAAGCAATATAATGAAATTATCGAACAGGATATAACGCCGGAACTCGTTTCAGATGCAAAGCGTTTAAGAATTGACATTTCAAAGATTAGAATTAATGCCGATAAAGCCAGAAAAAACGCTAAAGAAGAATACTTAAGAGCCGGAAACGCTATACAAGGGGCTTACAATACTTTACTTTACGCCGTTAAAAGTAAAGAAGAAAACCTTGAAAAGATTGAAAAACATTTTGAAAACCTAGAAAAAGAACGTATTGCAAAGTTACAGGAAAAACGACAATCTGAATTACATAAGTATGAGCCGGAAATGAACGTTCCAAACTTAGGCGAAATGCAAGATGACATTTGGAATAATTACATTAATGGAGTTAAACTAAATTACAAACAAAGACTGGCAGCCGAAAAGAAAGCAGAAAAAGAAAGAAAAGAAGCTAAGAGATTAAACAATCTAAAGATTAAAAGAGAAAATGAACTTCGTGATTATTGGCGATTTGTTCCAGAAAAACATCCTGCTTTTGAGACATTATCAGATGATGAATGGAATGATTTTATTGCTGAAATGAATAATGCATATATAGCCCACGAAAAAGAACAGGAACGTATAAGGCTTGAAAATGAGAAAATGAGAAAAGAGGCCGAAGCTAAAGAGAAACAAGCAGAAAAGGAACGCAAAGAACGTGAAGCAAAAGAAAAGGCAGAACGTGAAGCACATCAAAAACAATTACAGGCCGAGCGAGAAAAACAGGCCAAACTTGAAGCAGAGTTAAAAGCTAAAAAAGAGGCAGAAGAAAAAGCCGAAGCAGAACGCAAAGCACAATTACAGGCCGAGTTAAAAAAAGGTGATACTGATAAAGTAAATGACCTTATTAATGACCTTAATTCATTAAAAACAAAGTATGAATTTAAGTCTGAAAAGTATAAAAAAATGTATGTAAGTGTTTGTGAATTAATTGATAAAACAGTAAATTACATAAACAAATAACGTTATAAAAATGGCAGATACGATAAAAATGAAATTCAAAGATGCGCCAATTGGGGCAAGGTTTAACTTCATAGGTGATGATGCACCAAAAGATGTTTATGTGAAAATTAACGAACACGATAAAGGACTTATTGTAAAATGGAATGGCAATGTAGAAGGGCATCAATCACATTGTTGTTG
>CBFHJN010000240.1:0-4405 GCA_965655805.1 Flavobacteriaceae bacterium | reverse complement strand
TAAAACAATTTCAGGATATGGGTAGTTTTGAAGGGTGGTTACGAAAAATTATGGTTAGAGAAGCTATTTCCTACTTGCGACAGGTAAAAAACATTGAGTTTCCAGTAGATGTTGTTGAACCCAATAAGTATCATCAAGGTTATAATAATGTTTCTAGCAATATGGATGTCGCGCACATTCAGGAGCTTATAGATCAACTTCCAGAAGGCTATAAAATGGTGTTTGTTATGTACGCTATTGAAGGTTATAAACATCAGGAAATTGCCGAGATGCTAAATATTAGTGAAGGCACATCAAAATCCCAACTATTTAAAGCTCGCAATCAGCTTCAACAGCAATTAAACGTATTAAATACGAGACATTATGGCACCAAATAAATTAGAAAATAATATAAAGAAAACCTTGGAGGAGCGCCATATACAGCCGTCTTCTCAAGCTTGGAATCAATTATCTGATTCGTTAGATGCATTTGATAAAATATCATCTAAAAAACACATTTGGTTTATAGGTGTGGCAGCAAGTGTTATTAGTGTGTTGTTTTTGGTAACTACGCTGGAGCCATTTCAGAATAGTGAAAATATAACCTCACCTGCTGTTGTAAATTCTACTTCAGAAACAAATTTGCAAATTGAAAATGAAGCAAAAGTGAAAGCACATAATCCGGTAGTGAATCATGTTGTAATTGAAGACATAAAATCAGAAGCGAGAAAATCATATAAATTAGAAAATACAGCATCTCTTAATTCCAATAAAAATCAAGTTGCGAATTCTAATAAAACATCAAAAACGGTGAAACCTATCGTTGAGAAAATGGAAAACGTTGAACAAGGTGCAATCGTTTCAAACGATATAAATACTTTTTCAAAAAGTACACTTGCGCAACCTGCTGATGAAAATTTGAGTGCCGACGCTTTACTAAATGCGGAAGTTGAAGCCTTATTAAAACAAGCAAAATCCAACGTATCAACATTAGCCACTTCACATGAAAATACGCCTCATTTAAATGCAAATATTTTATTAAAAGACGTCGAGTTAGACTTAGAAAAATCCTTTCGCGATAAAGTCTTTGAAACATTAAAAACAAATTTCATTTTAGTCAAAACGGCAGTTGCCGACAGAAATAATTAATAATTCATCAATTTTAAATCAAACAGTTATGCAAATTAGTACCAAATTCCTTTTAGGTCTCATGTTGGCGTGTGCTATACATTTTAGTTATGCGCAAGAAGTCAATAATGCAGATCAAATAATTCATCTGCAAGAACAGAAAATCTTGGTTCAACAAGAAGAAAAAGAACAATTAAAACAAGCTGTAGAGGCTATAAATGAGCGTGTGGATACGAATGTAATTTCGAAAGAAGAGGCAGACGTGCTAAAATCGGCTGCTGCTGAAAAGCATGCATTAAACATTCAAAACCGTTTAGCTATCATTGATAATCGCATTGCTTTATTAGAACGAAATGAAACGGTTACTCAAGATACAGGAGCTACTCTAGATGGTTATGTGCTTGAAATTGGTAAAAACAAAGATTCCGATGAATATGATACGGGTTCTATTTATATTGGGCCACCATCCAAAAAGAAACCTGTTGTTTATGATAGACGCACTACAAGCGATTTAGTATTTGCTATCGGTTTTAATAATGCCATTATTGAAGGCCAATCCTTAAACGATTCGCCATATAAAATAGGCGGTTCGGGTTTTGTTGAATTAGGTTGGGCTTGGAAAACACGTGTTTTTGAAAACTCGAATGCAGTTCGTTTTAAGTATGGATTATCTTTCCAATGGAATAAATTAGATATCAAGGATAATTTATATTTCACTGAAGAAAATAATGTGGTGAGTTTAGAAGAATATCCGTTGAACTTAAGAAAATCAAAATTTAGAACAACCAATTTAGTGATTCCTGTACATTTTGAATTTGGGCCTTCAAAGAAGATAGAGCGTGATGATTATTTTAGATATTCTACGTATAAAAAATTCAAAATAGGGATTGGTGGTTATGGTGGAATTGTATTACAATCGCTTCAAAAATTGAAATATGAAGAAAATGGTAGTAAGCAAAAAGATAAGTTTAAAGATTATAACACCAACAATTTTGTTTATGGTTTGAGTAGTTATATTTCTTGGGGAAATGTAGGTATTTATGCTAAATATGATTTATCAACTATATTTAAAGATCAGGCTATAGATCAAAACAACATCTCACTCGGATTGCGTTTTGACATGGATTAATTTAAAGTATTATTTGAATTTGTAATAAAAAGGCTTCAAGATAATTGAAGCCTTTTTTTTGTGTTATTTATTTTGTTGCGTTTTCCAAAGCAGTTTCACCACCTACAATAGGTAATTGTAAAGTGGTTTTATCCAAATCAATCGTTAATTCGGTTCCTGGTTTTGGTAAAATGGTGAATTGGTTATCACTAGAAAATATCATCAACCCTACTTGCTGACCTTTTGGAATAACTTGATCGTCTGGTTGTAAATCGAAATTAATAGTATAAAACGCACCTGGTTTTAGTGGCTCACTTTCCGAAATCGATTTGTGGTTTTGCGGATCTGCCCAACCTCGTGTTATAATATTATCGGTAATTTTTGCGCCTTTTTCAGCATTCCAAGGTAATGAAACCAACCAAACCGATAAATTGGCTGCTGGTTTGCTACTTGCCAAGGTAACCGATATTTTAGCAAGCCCTGAAATATGGACATCCTCTGAAAGAATAGGAGAAACATATAATAAGCGATTCTTTGATTCTTTGGCTTGTGCTAAATCTTTACTATCAATTGTGGCATCATCTATTAAAACTTCTTGACCTTGGTTTTTGGATTCATCAATCTGTAATGATCCAGTTGTCGAACCACCTTTTCCTAAATGAAGCGTTACCAATTTGGCATCAGGATTTGGATAATCCTCATAAGCTGTTGGTTTTTGTCTATCATCATTTTCACGAACAATCCATGCTTTGGCATCATTTTCTACACCATTATCAACACCGTGAAGGTAATGTGTAAACCATCTATTCATCATAGTCATGGGTGGTGGTCCACCATGTCCAAATTGATGATAATAAATTTGAACAGGTAAACCCATGTCTTTAGCCGCTTGATAAATTCGATAACTGTGTTCTGGCATCACATTCCAATCGTTAAAGCCATGCGACATCAGTAGAGCAGCTTTCATAGGCTTCATTTGGTTTAAATAGTCACGTCCAGCCCAAAAGTCGTTATAATCACCAGTCAAACGATCCATTCCGTTTTTCATTTCTGTGTCACGAATCGTTTGGTTGTTATAAGCACGCTTGGATTCGTCGCCACTATGAATGAAATCATATAACACATCAATATCTTCACCCAAATAACCACCAGGTGAACGTACTAAACCATTAGAGCGATAATAGTGGTAATACGATGTGTTTGGTGCCACAGGAATAATAGCTTCTAATCCTTCAACTCCAGTTGTAGCAGCTGCTAATGGAATGGTACCATTATAACTTGTTCCTGTCATTCCTACTTTTCCTGTGCTCCAAGTAGCTTCAACAGTTTCCTCGCCATTTGGAGAGGTATAACCTTTAGCACGACCATTTAACCAATCAATTACCGCTTTTGGTGCTAACGATTCATTAATGCCTCCAACCGTTGGAGCTCCTTGTGATAAACCGGTTCCTGGAGAAGAGGAATGTACCACAATATAACCACGAGGCAACCATTCGCGTATTTGTGAGTTGGATATAATTGGGCGTTTTCCTAATCGTTTTACTTCAACATGTGTTCTAGGCTTTTCAACTTCGCCAAGTTCGTGATTAACATTCCAAAAAAGACCATCAGCATCACCAGCAACACCAGCATAATACGGGCTAGATTCATAAACGATTGGAAGTTTTAGACCTTCAGTATCGGTTTGTTTTGGGCGTGTTACATCAACGTGCATACGATCCATTTTGCCATCACCATCGGTATCAAATGTGGTTTCAACCCAAAGGTCGTGACGAATCCAATCTTCGGGATTACTAAAAGCGTCCACTATTTGCGCTTCACCGTTTTCGAAAATTGGAGTTGCTTTTTCTTGGGCTTGAACTGAATAAAACCCTAAAACGAGAAGAGTTTGCGTGTGTTTTTTCATAAAAATAATTTGTAAAAATAAGTACACCAAGTTAGCTGTTTTTATTAACAAACTCAAATTAGAGTTTACAATAAATTTTAATATCTATAAGTTTACATTACTTTTACCAATCTTAAAAGCAAGCATAAATTGATATCAAAATCCACCATAGATCAAGTTTTTGAAACCTCTCGCGTAGAAGAAGTTATTGGCGATTTTGTGCAATTAAAAAAATCAGGCAGTAATTACAAAGGCTTGAGTCCTTTTAGTGATGAGCGCTCGCCAAGTTTTATGGTTTCTCCTGT
>CBFHJN010000239.1:3461-4422 GCA_965655805.1 Flavobacteriaceae bacterium | reverse complement strand
GTGATATTTGGGAATACATAAAGCGCTACGGAAAATCATATCCGAACGCTCACCAACATGACGGGTAACTAGTTTACATACATGATCGTATATTAAAACTACTCATTTATAAACGCACTATACAGATAAACAATTGATAATAATATGATTAAATATATTTTAAAAAAACGATGGCAATTTTTAATTTTTTAAAGAAAGCAGCAAGCAGTGAGACTGATATTGCTGTATTTAAAGACAAAAGCAACAATGAATTAGTTGCAGAAATACACGAGACTTTTAACACTGAAGTTGATAGGTTACTTAAAGAAGCTGGGGTTTTAAAAGTTTTGCCTGAAACAGACGATAAGTTACTGAGTAAAGCTGATAGGTTAAGAATACTTGGTTTTGAAAATACGGTAGAAACAAAAGAAGCAAACAAACAGAGTGGTAAACGTAATGAGGTCGAGAAAGAAAACGTGAAAAAAAACATCTTAAAGGATACAATTAAATACTTTAGCAGTAAATACCCTTTGTACAAGTTTATAACTGATGAATCTGTAATTAAAATTTGTAAAAAATACAACTTAATATATGGAGATGTTGGTAGATATATTGGAAATGTACCTGATAAAAATTTGGCAGATATAGAAAAATTCAAAATTGACGAAAAGGACGAACTTTGGCAAGAAGAGTATATATCATACTTCAGGAGAAGTATAGAGCAAATAGATATAAAATATATAGACAAAGAGGAATTCGAAAAAAGAGACAAAATAAAAAAAGACTACGGATTTCAGAACCACGGATATTACCGTTATAGTAAAGCAAGCATGGAGATTGTCGCACCGTTAAAAGATTTTAATACAGAAGGGATGGAGATTGAAAACTTTAAATTAAACAAAAAGATTGAAATACCTGACCCAGTGGTTTTGTGTCCAGTTTTACGTAAAGGAACTAAACATTACCTTATAATTACCGCTTG
>CBFHJN010000239.1:0-3451 GCA_965655805.1 Flavobacteriaceae bacterium | reverse complement strand
CGAAGAAGCAGGTGATGAATTAGTGGTTAATCAAAACTTTAACTAATGGAATGGATTGATGTACTTGTATTATTGCCAACTGCATTAGGATTTTACCTTGGATACTGGTTGAAAAAACGCACGGATGTAATAATTCAAAAGAAAGCCTATCTACATAATATACGTAATGAATTAGGTATGTGGAGCCGTGAATTTGATATGTTTACTGACGATGAAATATTAAACAAATTAAAATGAGCAAAATACCCAAAAACGTAACAATAGATAAAGACATTGATGAAAAAATCAATAACGAAGCAAAAGAAAAGGACTGGAAATTTTCTTTTATGTTAAACGAAATACTTAAGAGGTATTATAAAATGGTTGAGAAGTGAAACTAAAAAAACAAGCAAATTTTAGATATAGAGAAATAGGGACAAAAGATGATGCTGTAAAATTATGTCTTAATGGGTGCGCATATCCTTTGACCGTTATACCTTCGCATATTCCAGGAACAGACGACACTTATTTTATTTTAGAACAATCGTATATTGACATTGAAACGGGTATGGTTCACTGGAAACCAATAGACGTAAAATATTAAAATTAATTGTTTTGAAATTTGCAAATAAAATATTTGGAAAATACATTTATAATAATTACCTTTAAATTAAAATAAATACTAATAATTATGTTAATTCAAAAATCAATAAAACAAAATGAGAGCATAATAACTCAAATAGAATCTCATGCTGAAAATGAAAAAAGAAGTTTTAATCAAATGACAGGCATTCTTTTAGAAGAAGCGTTACATCAAAGAAGATTAGTTAAACCAGAAGACCAAATAAAAGTAAATGGATAAACATACAATTGAATATCCGAATGTATCACGGGTATGTATAAACCAACGTTATTACACGGGAAAAATATCAAAAGTTGTATATAATACAAATAAAATGAGGTTATCAGAGTATATAGAAAACAATTTAAATAAGGATATAATCCATAAAGGAGTTTTGTGTATAGTATTAGTAGACGGTGATGAAAGCATGATAATACCAAATCAATTAGAAGCTGAAAATGAATCATTATATAAACCAATAAAAACTGATGAAATAATTGAAGTCGTAGAGGACGCTATTATAAGTCATAACTTAAATTTTGAATCGGCTATAGAATATAAGCCATTAATAGAATGCGAATCAATTGAAGAAGAAATAACTGCGTTCCCATCAAATATTTACAAAACATATCTAATGAAAGACGGTAATGGGTACACGAAGATAGGCAGATCTAAAAACCCTGAATTGAGAGAAAGAACTTTACAGAGTGAAAATCCAACTATTGAACTTTTAGCTACAGTAAATGATGATATAGAAAGTTTTTTACAAAATAAATATTCTGCATATAACGTAAGAGGTGAGTGGTTTAAATTATCTGATAAACAAATTAATTCAATTATTAAACGTTACAAATTTGTAATTAAAACATTAGAAAACCGTAAAAAATGAACAAAAACCCGTAACCTTTTACTCCAAACAACGTATAATATAATATGAAAAACAAGTTAATAACATTTGTAAATAGAATGAAAAAACTTGGAATTGATATAAAGATTGTAGGAAATTATCCTTGGATTTACATTGATGAAATAAACGGTAAACGTGTTACAGAAAAATTTAAAGGAAACCATGGTTTTACCATCGCGTTTTTACCAACAGAAAATAATAAAGAATTAAACTTTACGGATATTGGTATAATTTTTCAATTGATTCGTAAGTATTGTTAGTTAAGTTCATTATAATAATCAAAAAAATAAAATCATGAAAAACTTAATAATCGCTTTATGTTTAGCTATGGTGTTTATAGCTTGTGAAAAAGAAGAACGGATTGATAGTGGAATTATTGTTAATTATAATGATAGTCTATTTTTAGCCTGTAAAAATAATGATATTGATTTACTGTTTAAATGCCGTGATATTGGTGTTAATTTAAATCAAACTAATCAATTTAAACAAACGCCTTTAATTGTTGCTACAATAAATAATAGTTATCGGTCTGTTAGTTTTCTCCTATCCTATCCTTTAGATACAAAAGCAATTGATGTTTATAATAAAAGTGCGATTCAGTATGCAAAAGAACTCGGTTATTTTAATATAGAAGATTTAATTTTAGAATATGAAAAATTAGATTAACCGTTTAATACCCACCATCTACTATCGGAATAAATCAACATTATTGCAATCTTATCCCCAATAGTTATATTACCACCTGTGTTTGTGTAAATTCTATTTGAAGCGGATGCGGTTCCAGAATCATTAGCAATGGTTACAATGTTTTCAGGCGCACCATCATTCCTTAATAACCATATAACTCTACCCGAAATTCCACTAGCTATTCCATTTATAGTAAACGAAAAACTTGAATCAAACTTTATTATAGATTCGGTTGTTCCTATTGATAAGGCATTTTGTGTAGTTGATAAAGTACCTAAATCATTTTCTTCAAATTTTATACTCCAAAGATGGCCTGCTAAATTTATACTTGTTCCTGTTAATGATATGGTACTATTAGCCAGAATTCGTAAGCTTGAATTTGATTCTATAAAAGGTATATTATCTTCTATCTCTAATGTAAGACGAGACGTACTGTCCTCTACTGAAATATATGGCCCATTAATCCCGTCTTGCCGAGCATCCATCATTATAATACTTGAATATCTGGACATTTCCATTGTCCCGGCGATCAATTGGGTTGAGGCGTTGTCCATATCCGTTAATTCTAATCCTACGGAATTATAGTCTGTTGTATTTTTTCCTATTGAAACATATAAATCATCTGTACTATTTCCACTATAAATATTAATCAATGAATTACCAGAATCTAAAACAATACGTTGCGCCCCGTCTACACCACTCGCTAAATAATCCGTCTCAATAATCCACCCTCCTATTGTTCCTCCGTCCGCTACTATTTCTCCTTTAAGGTATACGTTGTTTGCATAAAGTCCGTAACCGGTTAACGAAGCACTATCAAAATCAGGGTCATCCACCCCGTCGAGCCTGCCTAAACGTACTTTTATTTTATCGTTTAAAGTTTCGTCAACGATTCCGTCCAGTATATCCATGTACGGCGCACCATCATCTGAACTGGTTAAATATATCGCTCCCTGTCTGTCTACGTCTGTTACATTGCCTATTCTTACAATAACATCCCCTTCTTCTGGGTCTCCTGCTCCATCAATACGCTGCATTTCAAAGGTTTCTCCGTTACTGGAAAGTGATATTATTTGAGCGGTATAATATTTTGTGTTTCTTCCGTCAAATTGTTGGTGTCTTATAACATCTCCAACCACAAAAGGAATTGCTTTATTCCCATCGTCTGTGTCAATGGAAACATCGTAACTCCAATCCCCAATGCTATTATCTCCTAAATCGGTTAACCCGTCAACTTTAATGCTATCAGTTATCCA
>CBFHJN010000238.1:0-4479 GCA_965655805.1 Flavobacteriaceae bacterium | reverse complement strand
TTTGCGCACCACCACTACAATGAATCATACCATGAATGGTATCGTTTTTATAGTTTTTAAGAATTTCTTTTATAATTGGCGCGTAAGTTCGTGTTGGCGATAACACCAGTTTTCCTGCATCAATTGGTGAATCTGGAACAGGATCCGTTAATTTCATACCACCAGAATACACCAAGTCACTTGGAACAGCTACATCAAAACTTTCTGGATATTTTTCAGCTAAATATTTATGAAATACATCGTGTCTGGCAGATGTTAAGCCATTGCTTCCCATACCACCATTGTAGCTTTTCTCGTACGTTGCTTGTCCAAACGATTCTAAACCCACAATAACATCGCCTGCTTTAATATTGGCATTATCAATTACGTCTGAACGTTTCATTCTGGCTGTAACTGTGGAATCGACTATAATAGTTTTTACCAAATCGCCAACATCAGCTGTTTCACCGCCTGTAGAATGAATGGTAACACCAAAGGATTTTAAATCGGCTATAAGTTCTTCTGTACCGTTTATAATTGCTGATAAGACTTCACCTGAAATATTATTTTTATTTCTGCCTATAGTAGAAGACAACATAATATTATCGGTTGCACCAACACAGAGTAGATCGTCAATGTTCATAATCAACGCATCTTGAGCAATACCTTTCCAAACTGACAAGTCGCCTGTTTCTTTCCAGTACATATAGGCTAAAGACGATTTTGTACCTGCACCATCCGCATGCATGATTAAACAATAGTCAGCATCGTTGGTTAAATAATCGGGAACTATTTTGCAAAAAGCTTTAGGAAATAAACCTTTATCAATGTTTTTTATCGCGTTGTGTACATCTTCTTTTGAGGCAGAAACGCCTCTTTGCGCATATCGTTTACTTACTTCTTGACTCATATCCTAAAATTGAACCACAAAAATAAGAATAGTTATCTATTAATCTATAGGAATTGGATTAGATTTAATAATTGTTGGCACCTTGCTTAATAATTTAGCTTTTTTCTTTTCACCTCCAAAATAAAGATTGATTCCGCAAGCTACTCGCCAATAGGCATCATCTGAATTTCCGTAAATTTTACCATCTAGCTCATCACTAAAAACATGGTTATAATCACCGAAAACCCTAAAACTTAAGCCTTCATAAATAATATACTCTACACCTAAACCACCTTGAATTTTGGTGTCTACAGCTTTAAAATAATTGGAAGCGTTTGCGCCACCACCAACAAACAAGAAAGGCGTAAAACGTTCATGTGGAAACGCTAAAACTTCCGCATTCAAATCGAAAGACATGAAGCCCTTATTAAATAAATCCTTATAAACTAAATTGAATTTATTATAATTTAAATTGATATTAACGTGTGGAATAATGGATTTTTTATATCCGAAACCAAAATAAACACCAAATTCAGGATTGACATAATCACCGTTCATTATTGCTGTACCCAACATGGTAGACACGCCATGCGTACCTCGTAAATCATAAAAAGCAGTCTTTGGCAAATCTACTTCTTGACTATTAGATGAATTATTTTGAGCTTGAGTGGTTGAATTTTTCAAAAAAACCGTAAGAATTAATAAACCTACACAGCATTTTATTTGATTTAGAAATGACGATTTTGTAATAAGATATCTCATTATTAGTTTTTTAACAAGCAGCCAATATAGCAAATATCCCTAAAGAAATAAACTAACAACTTGAAATTTAAGCTCATAAAAAAAACCATATTTAAATTTTAAAGTTTTTAAAAACAATTTAAAATTTAAATATGGTAAATTAAACAACTCGGCTGACTAAATTATTACCCTAATGTTGTTGTCATTTCTTTTTGACTAACCACCTCTTGTTTAGACGCATTGTCATCTAAAGAATTATTAGCTTGAGAAAAAATTAGAGTAGCAGCCATAAGCATAAGAACACTTATAATAAGCCTTTTCATAATATAATTTGTAATGATTAATAGCACTTCAAAAATACAATTTAATTTCGAAGTCTCACGGCTAAAATCATATTTTCGTTGACCTACAAATTATATCAGATAAAATACACAATCCTACATCTTTACTAGCAAAAACGCCCTACAAAAGTAGCGCGTTTTTTTAGTTTATGGCATTAGAAATTTACTATTTAGTAAACAGTAACTCTCTATATTTGGTCAATGGCCAAAGCTCATCATCTACCAACAATTCCAATTTATCACAATGATATCTGATTGTATCGAAATACGGTTTCACTTTGAAACAATATGCCTCCGCTTTCTTGGCTATGTCTTCAATTTTATTAGCTGCTTTTCGCTCATTAATCATGAGTGTAACATCCGAATTAATAGCAGCAATATGTTCCGATATTTCTTCGATTAAATGCAATTGCTCTTGACCAAATTTTTTGAAATCCTGGCCGTAAATTTCTTTAAGACCTTTCACATTTTTAATTAAAATATTTTGGTAACGAACGGCTACTGGCACAATATGATTTCTGGCAATATCACCTAAAACGCGACCTTCAATTTGAATACGCATAACATAATCTTCCATTTCAATTTCATAACGAGCATGCGATTCCACACGATTCATGACACCTAAATCTTCGTAAAGTTTCAATGCTTGTTCAGAAATTTTTGCTTTTAAAGCTTCAGGTGTGGTTTTATTATTACTTAAACCACGTTTTTTGGCTTCAATTTCCCATGCTTCGCCATAACCATTTCCTTCAAATAATATGTTTTGTGAGTGCTTAATATACTCACGTAGGACATTAAAAATAGCTTCATCTTTCTTAAGATTCTTATCAGCAATTAGCGCATCAACTTCAGCTTTAAAGTCAATTAGCTGTCTGGCCATAATACTATTTAAAACCGTCATTGGATTGGCACAGTTAGCTATAGAACCAACCGCTCTAAATTCAAATTTATTCCCTGTAAAGGCAAAAGGTGAAGTTCTATTCCTATCTGTATTATCTAATAAGATTTCTGGAATTTTACCAACCACATTCAGTTTTAAGTCGGTTTTTTCTTCTGGAGACAGTTTCCCATTTGTAACATTTTGCAACTCGTTTAAAACGTTGGTTAACTGCTCACCAATAAAAACGGAAACAATAGCTGGAGGCGCTTCATTAGCACCTAAACGATGGTCGTTACTTGCGGATGCTATGGCCGCACGAATAATTTCTTCATGATCATTAACGGCTTTAATGGCATTGATAAAGAATGTTAAGAACTGTAAGTTACTCATAGGTGTTTTGCCTGGACCAAACAAATTAACACCAGTATCCGTTGTTAAACTCCAGTTGTTATGTTTTCCAGAGCCATTCACACCTTTATATGGTTTTTCATGGAAAAGCACTTTAAAATGATGGCGCTCGCCTACTTTATGCATTAAGTCCATTAATAAGGAGTTATGATCTACAGCTAAATTAGCTTCATCATAAACTGGTGCCAATTCAAACTGATTTGGAGCCACCTCATTATGTCTTGTTTTAACTGGAATACCTAATAACATACATTCTGTTTCCAGATCACGCATAAACTGCATAGCACGTCTTGGAATGGTTCCGAAATAATGATCATCCAATTGCTGACCCTTTGCTGGCGAATGCCCTAACATAGTACGTCCTGTTAAAACAAGATCTGGTCGTGAAGCCGCTAGAGCACTATCTACTAAAAAATATTCTTGCTCCCAACCAAGAGAGGCATTTACTTTTTTAACGTTTTTATCAAAATATTTACACACATCTACAGCTGCATTATCTACTGCTTGTAAGGCTCTTAACAAAGGTGTTTTATAATCTAATGCTTCACCTGTATAGGCCACAAAAACAGTAGGAATACACAAGGTAGTTCCATAAATAAATGCAGGTGAAGTTGGATCCCAGGCCGTGTAACCACGAGCTTCAAATGTATTTCTAATGCCACCATTTGGAAAACTAGATGCATCAGGCTCTTGCTGAACCAATTGCCCTCCTCCGAATTTTTCAATAGCACGACCATTTCCTATTGGCTCAAAAAAAGCATCATGCTTTTCAGCTGTTGTTCCCGTTAATGGTTGAAACCAATGTGTGTAATGCGTAGCACCTTTTGAAATAGCCCATTCTTTCATACCTGTAGAGATATGGTCTGCAACATAACGATCAATTTTAGAACCGTTTTTGGTAGCATCCATAACACTTACAAAAGCTTCCTTGGTCAAATATTGACGCATGGTATCTTCATTAAATACATTGGCTCCAAAAATAGCTGAACGCCGTTCGTTTTCTTCAATTTTAATAGGCTTACGGTTTAACGTTTCCTTAATGGCATGAAATCTTAATGTGGACATGTTGGTGATTTTTAAAAATAGTTATGATACAAAAGTACACTTTTTTTTAAAAAACAAACAATTGCCCCTATTTTTTTAGGGGTCAAATTGAAATAAAACAGAAATACAAGATTTATACCCTGTTAATTTCCACCCATAAAAGCCAAATAAACAAAAAGAATATAAGCGCCTAAAAG
>CBFHJN010000237.1:0-4546 GCA_965655805.1 Flavobacteriaceae bacterium | reverse complement strand
ATATCAGTTAAATTTGTTATAAATACGTTATGATGGATACTCTTCTTTGGATATTAATTTTTGTTGGAACCTTCCTCTTTATGGAGTTTATGGCTTGGTTTACGCATAAATACATCATGCATGGATTTTTATGGAGTCTACACAAGGATCATCACCATAAAAAACACGATAGCTGGTTTGAACGCAATGACTTATTTTTTATTTTTTATGCTGTGGTAAGCATTAGCTTATTTCTTCTTTGGAAGTATGAAGGCTTTTGGGCTGGACTACCATTAGGTTTAGGCATCTTTGCTTACGGATTAGCTTACTTCTTTGTTCATGATATTTTTATTCACCAACGTTTTAAACTTTTAAGAAATGCCAATAACTGGTATGCAAAAGGTGTTCGTCGTGCACACAAAATGCATCATAAACATTTAGGAAAAGGTGATGGCGAATGTTTCGGAATGCTATTCGTACCGTTCAAATATTTCAAAAAATAAGGCCTTATTCCATTTATTATGCCTAACGACAATCATTTCGATTATATAATTATAGGCAACGGACTCGCTGGTTTACAACTCGCTTTAGGATTTATCACTGATGATGTGTTAAAGCAAAAAAAAATCGCATTAATTGATCCTGTTGATAAAACAACAAACGATAAAACCTGGAGCTTTTGGGAAATAGGTTCCGGTTCATGGGATCCAATTGTCGAAAAAAATTGGAAAACCGCATATTTCAAATCTAAAAATCAAGCATTAAATCTCCCTTTAAAACCCTATACCTATAAAAGTATTCGTGCGATAGATTTTTACACCTATTCCAAGCAAGAATTAGAAAAACACGATACTATTTACTTTATAAAGGATACTATTTGTTCCGTAAGCGAGACTCATGTCGTTTCAGTTCTTGGGCAGTGCAATTCCTATACTGCAAATCATGTTTTTGACAGCAGAATTCCAGATAATTATACATCAAAAATATCCGGATACACTTTAGTACAGCAACATTTTAAAGGCTGGGTTATTGAAACGGAGACACCACATTTTAATCCAGACGCGTTTACCATGATGGATTATCGATTTCAATACCAAGACACTACAAGTTTTGTATATGTATTACCATTTTCTGAAAACCGAGCACTTATTGAGTACACTTTTTTTACACCAGAATCTGTAGAAGAATCCGTTTATGATGCTGTTATTAAAGCATACGTGGAAAGCCATTTAAAAATAGATAAA
Organism: Flavobacteriaceae bacterium; assembly: GCA_965655805.1. Lineage (GTDB taxonomy): Bacteria > Bacteroidota > Bacteroidia > Flavobacteriales > Flavobacteriaceae > Algorimicrobium. Next base: position 3,323 of record CBFHJN010000237.1, on the reverse strand, counting down.
TACAATATCATCGAAACTGAAATGGGTAATATACCGATGACAGATTTCCCTTTTTGGAATTACAATACAAAACATGTAACCAAAATTGGCACAAGTGGTGGATGGGTAAAAGGATCTACGGGCTACTCTTTTAAACACTCCGAAAAACATGTTGCTAAAATAATAGCGAATATTAAAAACGATAAAAACCCTTCTCATAAATTATTTGAGAAGAAATATAAATTCTATGATAAAATCTTTCTAGAAGTTTTAAAAAAGAATAATCAAAAAGGCGTTTGGATATTCGAGCAATTCTATGCCAAAAATTCCATTCCAACTATGTTTCGTTTTTTAGATGAGGAATCAACTTTTTCTGAAGACCTTAAAATTATGAAAGCACTATTTTCTTGGGGTTTCATTAAAGCATTTTTCAGCGTATTATTCAGACGCTATTAAATTGTCCAATAATTCTCGAACAGAATCACTATTCCAGTTGGCAGCACCAGATTTATCCATCACTATTTTACCGTGTTTATCAATAACATACGTTTGCGGAATACTGCTTGTTTGAAATTGTTTTGGAGCATTACTCACAGATTGATAAAACTCAAAATTATAATTATTTTTAGCCTTGAAACTTTTAATTGTTTCCCTTTTTTCATTTGAAACTAATAAGAATATAACTTCATCCTTATAATCTGCATACAAGTCATCAATGCTTGGCATTTCAGCAATACAAGGCGGACACCAAGTAGCCCAAAAATTGATAAACACTACTTTATCTTCAGCTTGTTTAAAATTAAATGGATTACCGCTGGAATCCACTAAATTCCAATTATCATAACTTTCTAAAGTTTCACGTTTTGCTTCGCTAATTTCGGAAGGACTTATCATTGCCAACCCTTTATGTAGAAATATTTGAATAGGCTGACGTGTTTGTGGAATTATTAGCAAAGCAATCACGATAACAAAAATAATATTACTGGTTGTAAATTTCGGTTTCTTCATGGTATCTGGTAAAATTTATTTGTCGCAACATTCAAAGGTTCCTAACAATAAAAAACTCCTGAAAATATAAATTATCAGGAGTTTAAATATTTAAAACAGACTTAAATATTAAGCGTTGTTTTCTTTCTTAATTAAATTTAAAGCAGACCCTTCATTATACCAATCAATTTGTGCTTGGTTATAAGTATGATTCGTTATAATAACATCTTTAGATCCATCTGCATGAACAAATTCCAATGTTAATGGTTTATCTGGAGCAAAACTATCTAAGTCTAAAAAGTTGATGGTATCATCTTCTTGAATTAAATCGTAATCACTTTCATTAGCAAAGGTTAAACCTAACATTCCTTGTTTTTTCAAGTTCGTTTCATGAATACGTGCAAACGATTTAACTAGAACTGCTGCAACACCTAAATGTCTTGGCTCCATGGCAGCATGTTCTCTAGAAGAACCTTCACCATAATTATGATCACCTACAACAATAGATTTAATTCCCGCAGCTTTGTAAGCACGTGCCACATCGGGAACACCTCCATATTCACCTGTTAATTGGTTTTTAACAAAGTTTGTTTTCTTACCAAAGGCATTTACAGCTCCAATAAGCATATTGTTGGAAATATTATCTAAATGACCTCTAAAACGTAACCAAGGTCCAGCCATAGATATGTGGTCTGTGGTACATTTCCCGAAGGCTTTAATAAGTAATTTTGCGCCTGTAATTTTGTTGCCTATTGGCTCAAATGGTGTTAATAACTGTAAACGTTCAGAAGATTCACTTACTGAAACATCCACATTACTGCCATCTTTCACAGGTTCTACATAACCAGATTCTTTAACATCAAAACCTAAAGGTGGTAATTCCAATCCTTGAGGCTCTTCTAATTTCACCTCTTGACCATCTTCGTTAATTAATGTATCATTCATAGGATCAAAATCCAAACGACCTGAAATAGCAATAGCTGCAACCATTTCTGGCGATCCTACAAAGGCATGCGTATTTGGATTACCATCGGCACGTTTCGAGAAGTTTCTATTAAAGGAGTGTACAATGGTATTTTTTTCTTCACCTTTTCTATCGCTTCTGTCCCACTGACCAATACAAGGTCCACAAGCGTTTGTAAAGATAGTAGCGTCTAAATCTTCAAATATTTTTAAAATTCCATCACGTTCAGCCGTAAAACGAATTTGCTCTGAACCTGGATTAATACCAAAATCAGATTTCGACTTGATATTTTTATCTACAGCCTGCTTCGCGATAGATGCAGCACGAGTTAAATCTTCATAAGATGAGTTCGTACATGATCCAATTAGTCCCCAATCTACTTTTAAAGGCCAATCATTTTTACGCGCTTTTTCACCTAGTTCTCCAATTGGCGTGGCTAAATCTGGTGTAAAAGGTCCGTTTAAATGCGGACGTAAGGTGTCTAAATCTATTTCAATAACTTGATCAAAATACGTTTCAGGATTCGCGTAAACTTCGTCATCACCTGTTAAATATTCACGAATTTTGTTAGCTTCATCAGCAATATCACTTCTATCTGTAGCGCGTAAATAACGCTCCATAGAATCATCATAACCAAAGGTTGAAGTAGTCGCTCCTATTTCGGCTCCCATATTACAAATAGTTCCTTTACCTGTACATGATAAATTTTTTGCACCTGGACCAAAATACTCTACAATAGCACCTGTTCCACCTTTAACAGTTAAAATACCTGCTACTTTAAGAATAACATCTTTTGCAGACGTCCAACCATTTAAGCTACCTGTTAATTTAACACCTATTAACTTCGGAAATTTTAGTTCCCAAGCCATTCCTGCCATAACATCAACAGCATCTGCACCACCAACACCAATAGCAACCATTCCTAATCCACCTGCATTGACGGTATGTGAATCGGTTCCAATCATCATACCACCTGGAAAGGCGTAATTCTCTAAAACAACCTGATGAATAATACCTGCTCCTGGTTTCCAGAAACCAATACCATATTTGTTAGAAACTGACGCTAAAAAGTCAAAAACTTCATTGCTTGTTTCATTGGCGCGTTTTAAATCGGGAACAGCACCTTGTTTGGCTTGAATTAAGTGATCACAATGAACCGTTGTAGGCACCGCCACTTTAGGCTTACCAGCTTGCATAAACTGCAATAAGGCCATTTGTGCCGTAGCATCTTGACATGCAATACGATCTGGCGCAAAATCCACGTAATCCTTACCTCTAACAAAAGGTTTGTTTGGTGTTTCGTCCCAAAGGTGCGCGTATAAAATCTTTTCTGAAAGTGTTAATGGTTTACCAACAACATTACGTGCTTTATCTACACGTTCTGCCATATTTG
>CBFHJN010000236.1:3594-4554 GCA_965655805.1 Flavobacteriaceae bacterium | reverse complement strand
TTAAAATACTTTGAAGCACCTGCATTTTTGGTAAATAATTGCGCAATACGACCACCTGTGCAACTTTCAGCTGTACAAACGGTTTTATTCAAATGTGTTAAAAGGTTCCCAATTACAGCTTCAATGGATTCATCGGTATCAAAACCTACAAATATGTCTTCTATTTGTGGTAGCAAGGTTTTTACTTGCGCTTCCATTTCAGTTTCAACCAACTCCCTATTTGTCGACTTTGCAGATAAGCGTAAACGTACACGTCCCAATCCTGGCAAATAGGCTAATTTCATAAAACTAGGCAAATTATCTTCCCAAGATTCAATGCGTTCAGCTAAATTGCTTTCGCCTAAACCATAGGTTAAAATCGTGGTATGCTTTATAAATGGAAATTGATAGGTTTTACGAAGTTTCGGAATCACCTCATCATCAATTAAAGCTTTCATTTCATATGGTACGCCAGGAAGCGAAATAAATACTTTTCCGTTTTTTTCTAACCACATGCCTGGAGCACTGCCATATTTATTCATCAAAACTGCGGCTTTACTTGGTACCAAAGCTTGATCTATATTAACTTGAGCTAGAGGTTTTTTGATGTAAGTTTTCCAGATGTGTTTTATATTGTCTAAAACCGCATCACTTTGAACGAGCGAATCTTGAAAATAATCGCAAATGGTACGTTTGGTAATATCGTCTTTGGTTGGCCCTAACCCACCAGTTATAATTATAATATCAGCGTTTTCTTCGGCTTCTTTAAGCGATTTTAAAATGTGTAATTTATCATCTTGAACAGATGTTATTTGATAGACTGAAACGCCTATTTTATTAAGTGCTTGACTAATAAATGCGGAATTGGTATCAACTATTTGTCCAATGAGAATTTCATCGCCAATGGTAATAATTTCTGCTTGCATTATAAATTGAAATCGGCTTTAATTTCAGCAATTGTATTTTCTACGGCTCCTATAA
>CBFHJN010000236.1:0-3584 GCA_965655805.1 Flavobacteriaceae bacterium | reverse complement strand
TATAACACTCGCTAATTTTATAGAAATATCCATATCTGCTTTTTCATATTTACCCCAATCTTGTACTTCAATTAAGTCGTCTAGTACACCTAATTCGAATAAATCTACAGTTGGTTTCATTTTATGAGCCGCTTGATAAGCTGAATAATAATCGTTGGCAGCTACAGCTGTTTTAAGATGCTCTAAATCTTCGGGTACTTCCTCCAAAAACGCAGCAGCTAGTGTGGCCACAAATTCCTCATCGCCATCGGCTAATTCACGCACTCGAAATAATTTGTAATGTTGTTCCATTTATTTTACTGTTATTGAAAATAATTGATGATTTTCTATAAATCCTGTTAGTTGATCGTTTGGTTCTACGCGTCCAACACCTGCTGGCGTTCCTGTAAATATAATATCTCCAATCTTTAAAGTGAAATATTTTGAAACATATTCTATTAACGCATCAATTTTCCAGAGCATGTGACTGGTATTTCCGTTTTGAACGAGTTGGTCATTCTTTTGTAAGGAAAAATTTAAATTATTTAAATCTTCGAATTGTGTTTTGGATAGCCAATTACCAACAACAGCAGCACCATCAAAGGCTTTTGCTTTTTCCCAAGGCAAACCTTTTTCTTTGAGTTGTGCTTGCAAATCGCGTGCTGTAAAGTCAATTCCTAAACCAATTTCATCATAATATTTATGAGCGAATTTGGCATCAATATATTTACCGACCTTATTAATTTTTACCAATACTTCAACCTCATGATGCACATCATTAGAAAAATCCGGAATAAAAAACGGCTGCTTTTTTAATAAAATTGCGGTATCAGGCTTTAAAAACACAACAGGATCTGTTGGTCTTTCGTTTTCCAATTCTTTAATATGATCGGTATAATTGCGACCTATGCAAATAAGCTTCATGAGTGTTGGTTGTTTGTTGTTGAACAGTTAAGTTGGCTCTTGAGACTAAAAACAATTTAAATTTTATTATTAAACTCACGCAACTTAATAGCTGTCAGCACTTTTTTGGTATATAACGGAAAATCAGCATTCAGCAACCAGCCAAAATATCCTGGTTCTTGCTCTAAAATTTCGGTTACTAATTTGCCTTTATGTTTTCCGAAGGAGAAACATTCTTCACCTTGTTTATTATAGTTAATGAAACCTGCAAAATCGGCAAACTTTTTCCGTGAACTGAATTCTGCTAAAAACTTGGTATCATTTTCTAATTCATCGTATTTCTCTATTTGTGCTTTTAACACTTCATAGGTTGCATTGGTATCTGCTTCTGCCGTGTGAGCACCTTCAAGAGTTTCATTACAATAAAACTTATAGGCAGCACTTAAGGTACGTTGTTCCATTTTATGAAAAATAGTTTGCACATCTACAGATACGCGATTTTTCATATCGAAATCCACATCAGCACGTAGCATTTCTTCAGCTAAAAGCGGAATATCGAATCTATTCGAGTTAAAACCACCTAAATCTGAATCTTTAATCATGTTATAGATTTCTTTTGCTAATTCCTTAAAAGTAGGCGCATCTGCTACATCAGCATCTGAAATGCCATGAATAGCAGTAACTTCTTTTGGAATAGGCATTTCAGGATTTACCAACCAACGTGTAGATTCTTCCTTACCATTTGGATGTACTTTTAGAATGGCAATTTCTACAATTCTATCCGAAGTAATACTGATTCCGGTTGTTTCCAAATCGAAAAAACAAATGGGTTTGGTCAGATTTAATTTCATGTTAATAGTTTTGTGCAAAGATAGATAGAATATATAAAAAAGAGCTTTCATAATGCATAAACCTTTCCCTACCAAAGTGTTTCTTGACACACTTCATGGTGATATTTATTGATTACATGAAAATTAGTCGCATTAAAAATTCTTTTGTTATTCTCATTTACTAATACAGCGCATATATTTTCTGATGTCGTTAGTTCATTAAAACTAAAACATCTAATTTCTGCTTCATATAAAAAAAAACTTTATTATGGACTGGATATACAAAATTGACGACCCGATTTTAATTACATTTTTAGCAAGTTTCTTAATATTTTTGGTTGTTATAATATTAACACGCATTATTGGGTTACGTTCTTTTGCAAAATTCACAGCATACGATTTTGCGTTTACCGTTGCCATTGGTAGCATCATTTCCTCTACGTTAACGTCAAGTACTTCGGTTGCTCATGGCTCTATGGCTATTGCCAGCTTACTCATTTTGACTTTTATATTTTCATTTTTACAAAGGCGATTTCCAGCTTTAGACAATACCATATCTAACAAGCCCTTATTATTAATGAAAGGCAATCAAATTTTAGATGACAATTTAAAACACGGCAGAATTCAGAAATCACAATTAATTGCGAAACTGCGAGAAGCTAATGTACTCCACTTTGATCAGGTGTTGGCTGTTGTTTTAGAATCTACTGGTGATATTTCTGTTTTGCATAAAACTGATATGGATTCAGCTGAATTGAGTTCCGATATTTTAAATGGTGTTCGGGAAAAGCCATAATTAAAGAAAATTTCTATCTTTAAATCGTATTGGAAACTACCAAAAACTTAAAGATGAATAAACTAGTCTATTTAATTGTATTACTTCTTATAAGCGGAAGTTGTAAAAACACACCACAATATAACAACCCGATTCCTGAACATGATAATTTTACTTTAGAATCAGCTGCGGTAAATGAAACACGCGTTATTAATGTTTGGGTTCCGCCAACTTATGAATCTTCTGAACAATCCTTTCCTGTTTTATATATGCCAGATGGTGGCATTAAAGAAGATTTTCCACATATTGCCAATACGCTTGCCAAACTTATTGCCCAAAAGCAAATTCCACCTTTTATTTTGGTTGGGATTGAAAACACCGAAAGAGGTCGCGATTTAACTGGTTCTTCTGAAGTAGAAGCTGATGCGGAATACTGCCCAACTACGGATGGTGCTAAAAATTTCCGTGCGTTTATAACGGACGAATTAGTTCCAGATATTAATACTAAATATAGAACAACCAATAAAAAAGGTATGATAGGCGAATCGTTAGCAGGACTTTTTGTGATGGAAACATTTATGTTACAACCAGAAGCGTTTGACTTTTACATTGCCATGGATCCATCGCTTTGGTGGAATGATTTCAATTTAGTAAAAGAAGCCAAAAAGCATTTAAATCAGTTTCCGGGCGAACCCAAAAAAATATGGTTTGCAGGTTCTGGCGCAGAAGACATTTCCAAACACACAAATAATTTAGCCAAAATTTTAGAATCGGATGCGCCAAAAAAATTGACATGGAACTATTCCGATGAACCGAATGAACAACACAACACCATTTTTAGAGCGACGAAGGAGAAGGCTTTGGTTTGGAGTTTGAATTGAGTTGATTTTTAATAAAAATTGAACATATATCTATGATTGACGAGATTGTTGCTTATACCATATTTCATTTGGTAATAAATACTATTGGTGGCACTATTCGATGGATTTACGGTTCAATTTGGAGAACAATTTTTAAGAAACCTAAATTTAGTTTGAAGGAATATCTTTATGGCCCAAAAAAATCTAAAGATCACTGGGACAAACAACACATGTTTA
>CBFHJN010000235.1:0-4612 GCA_965655805.1 Flavobacteriaceae bacterium | reverse complement strand
CTAATATGTTTGTGCCTAGCTACCAATAGTTTTGGACAAACGAATCCAGGAGATGTTACACCTAACCTACTCAATTTTGTGGCTAGTAGTCATGAACTATTAGAAACGTATGAAGTTGAAGAATCTGAAAATATGGTTGATATTACAACCGATTATTGGGATACCAGTAAAATTCGTGTCGATTATGGAAAAGACATTAAGTTCCCCATTCATTTACAATTTAATGACTCCAATTACGCGTCGCCTATTTCTAGAAACAAAGTAATTACATCGCGATATGGCTGGCGTAAAGGTCGTGCCCATAAAGGTATTGATATTGATTTAGTGACTGGCGATAGTCTGTTTGCTATGTTTGATGGTGTTATCCGTTTTGCTAATTATAGCAATGGTCATGGTCGTTCGGTAGTCGTTCGGCATTTCAACGGATTAGAAACCGTTTATGCACATTTATCACGATATGGCGTAAAAGAAAACGACTCGGTTCGTGCAGGTGATTATTTAGGGAAAGGTGGCACATCTGGAAATGCACGTGGAAGTCATTTGCATTTAGAAGTTAGCTATCAAGGTATTCAAATTAATCCTGAATACTTGCTGCAGTTTAATGATACAAATGAAGTCCTTTCCAATGAACTTTGGATAACTAAAGATATGACACGTCCTGAATTATATAATAGCAAACGAAAAGCTGATATTGCTGTTATAACATCAGAGGCTGAAGCTGTAGCGAAAGTAAATAAACCCAAGAAGGTATATGTTGTAAAACGAGGCGATACCTTATCACGTATTTCGTCCAGAAATCATATGAGTTTAGCCGCTTTATGCAAAATAAATAATATCAATAAAAAGTCGACGCTTAAAATTGGTCAGAAATTGATTGTTATTTAAAGCTGAACATTTCATACAAATAGGTCTTTTACTCAAATTAATAGTACTTTTTTCGCAGCCAAAAGGCAACCCGAACCAATAAAATAAGTGCAGGAACTTCTATAAGTGGCCCAATAACACCTGTGAAGGCTTGACCCGAATTAATCCCGAAAACGGCAATGGCAACTGCTATGGCTAACTCAAAATTATTTCCAGCAGCAGTAAACGCAATGGCGGCATTTTTATCATATGAAGCTCCAACGGATTTACTAACAAAAAAGCTGATTACAAACATGATGACAAAATAAATGATCAAGGGTATTCCTATAATGATTATATCCAAAGGAATCGTCAAAATCATTTCACCTTTTAAAGAGAACATCAGTATAATGGTAAACAATAGTGCTATCAAAGTCATTGGTGAAATACTTGGAATAAACGTCTCATTATACCATTTTTCACCTTTAAGAGGTACTAATATCAAGCGACTTAAAATTCCTAACGCAAACGGAATTCCTAAATAAATAAGGACACTTTCAGCAATAGTACCTATAGAAATATCAACAATAGCACCTTCAAAACCAAAATAAGGTGGTAAAACGGTTATAAACAACCAGGCATAAAAGCTATAAGCAAACACTTGAAAAATACTATTTAGAGCTACCAAACCTGCTCCATACTCACTGTTTCCTTCGGCAAGGTCGTTCCAAACTAAAACCATGGCAATACATCTGGCAAGGCCTATCAGAATAAGCCCTACCATATATTCTGGGTAATCTTGCAAAAAGGTTAAAGCTAAGACAAACATTAAAATGGGACCAATAATCCAATTTAATACCAGCGAAATGGACAGAATTTTAACGTCCTTAAAAAGTTTTGGAAGTAATCTATAATTCACTTTTGCTAGTGGTGGATACATCATTAAAATAAGTCCTATGGCAATAGGGTAATTGGTTGCGCCTGCACTTAATTGATTAATGGAATTGGGAATAGCTGGAAACCAGTTACCCAAAGCGACGCCAATAAACATGGCCAGAAATATCCACAGTGTTAAATAGCTATCTAAAAATGATAATTTTTTATTCATGACGTGTTATTTGAGAAAAAACATAAAATAATTCTGACGCTATTTGAAGGCTGCGTTCTTGGTACTTTTTGGATTCTAATTGTGAATTGTCAAAAGCCTTCGGGTCATCATAAGTTATTGGAATCCGTTTTTCGGCTCCTGCAATAAATGGACAGCCAGCATCAGCCTGTGAGCAGGTCATAATAGCTGCAAATTCTGACTGTGGATTAAATGTGTTATCATACGTTTTTGAAAACGCTATAACAGCTGGTTCATTTACAGCATATTTAATACTATAAACAGGATTACTTCCTGCAGATAACACATCCGTTTCAAAACCCTGTTTTAAAAGTGTTTCAATAACAGTTGGAAATACGGCTGTTGCTTCCGTACCACCTGAATAACAGGTTAGATTTTTAATATTAAAATGATGCCCTAATGCTTGCGCCCAAATTTGAGATAAATGGCTACGTCTAGAATTATGAGTGCAAATAAAGTTTAACCTAATATATTGATTATTAGTAATTTTAATCTGTATATAATCTATTAAAGGTTTAAGTTTTTCTTTTCGCGCATTCGTAAGTGATGTTTCACGAAACGTATTAATTGTTTCAAGTAATTTTGAATTCATCATAATCAAAAAATAATTTGGTTTTAGCAACATCCAGATCCTGGAGTACAGCTATTAGTATTTTCTAATTCAGATAGTTTTACTTTCGGTTTTTCAGCAGGAATTCCACAATTATCTTTGGCTAAACAATCGGTTTGTTTGTTGGTTAACAGAAAGTTTGTGCCATCAAAATCTAATTCATATTTACCTATAGTTTCTCCTTGGTACTCCACCTCTATTTCGGAATCTTCCAGATTTAAAATCCGTTCAGATAATTCGATAATAGACACCAACTTTTCAGGGTGTAATTTATGGTCGTAATCATTCGCTTCCCAAAGTTGAAAATTAATTACGTTTTCTGTTCGCACTGTTCCGCCACAATCAATAAAATGTTTACTTATTTTACCCACTTCCGTTACATGAAAATGGCTTGGAACCAATTGCCCATTTGGTAATTGAAACCCTATGGTTTTTAATTGACTTAAGTGTGTTTTTATTTCTGATAGTTTCATAATAAAATGGTTTTATGTAAATATGTTTTTAGCAGCAGTTACCTGCTGAATCTGTTTTCTGACTTAAAAATTGTGTTAATAATGTGGTGATTTTTGCCCATTCATCTTGATCTATGCAATAGCAAACGCTGGTTCCCGAGATATTTCCTTTAATTATTCCCAAGTTTTTCAATTCTTTTAAATGTTGAGAAATGGTTGGTTGAGCTAACCCTATTTCATCTACCAAATCACCACAAATGCAGCTATCCATTTTAAATAATTGTTGCAGGATGGCTAAACGTGCAGGATGACCTAGTGTTTTAGCTATACCTGCTAACCTATTTTGCTCATCCGTAAATTTATCTGATTTTGTAATACCCATGACAATTTTATTTATATATTGCAATATTACGATTAATATTTTAATGACCTTTAAATTTTTACAAAAATTGTTTAAAAAAAATGATTCTCTTGATTGAAATGCTTGTAATGAACTCATAAAATTCTGTACTTTGCGTATTCTTAAAAAATCGAGTATTTGTGAAAGTTTGTATTGCCGAAAAACCTAGTGTTGCCCGAGAAATTGCATCTGTATTAGGCGCTAACACCAAACATGACGGTTATTTTGAAGGTAATGGTTATCAGGTTACATTTACATTTGGACATTTATGCACCTTAATGGAACCCAATGACTACAAGTCGTATTGGAAAAGTTGGGATTTGAATAATTTACCCATGCTTCCAGAAAAATTTCAAACGAAAGTCGTTTCAAACTCGGGAATCCAGAAGCAATTTAAAATAGTTAAAAGCTTATTTGATAAAGCAGATGTTGTCATAAATTGTGGAGATGCTGGTCAAGAAGGTGAATTGATACAGCGTTGGGTTATGGATCAGGCCAATTATAAAGGACCTATTCAACGGCTGTGGATTTCATCTTTAACCACCGAAGCCATTAAGGAAGGTTTTGAAAACTTAAAACCATCAGCAGATTATGATAATTTATATTATGCTGGATTTTCCAGAGCCATTGGCGATTGGCTTTTAGGCATGAATGCCACCCGTTTATACACTTTAAAACATGGTGGATACAAGCAAGTGTTATCTGTTGGGCGTGTACAAACGCCTACATTAGCAATGGTTGTTAATCGGTTTAAAGAAATCGAAAATTTCAAACCACAACCTTATTGGGAATTGCAAACCCTGTATCGTGATACCTTGTTTTCTTATGAAGAAGGGCGTTTTACCAACATGGAAGATGGTGAAGTTTTAGCTAATAAAGTTAAAGAATCAGATTTCGAAATTGTTTCAACTACCAAAAAGAAAGGAAAAGAATATGCACCTAAATTATTCGATTTAACGGGTTTGCAGGTACATTGCAATAAACGTTTTGGTTTTACGGCTGATGAAACTTTAAAACTCGTTCAAAGTTTATATGAACAAAAAGTGGTAACCTATCCTAGAGTTGATACCACGTTTTTACCAAATGATGTGTATCCAAAGGTAGCTGGAATTTTAAAGAATTTAACCAATTATGAGGCTTTAACGGAACCACTTTTAGGAAAAAAGATCAAAAAATCGTCT